>JBGPLR010000475.1:0-3260 GCA_041486545.1 Terriglobia bacterium | reverse complement strand
TGGAGCACCATCATCGCGGAGGATCCCACACTGCCCTTACCCGGCCAATTGCCCGTTGACGCTGGCGGGGGCAAGGCCAAAATAACGGCGCTGAAGCCTCAGGGCCACGTTCACCAGAGCAACCATCACCGGCACTTCGACCAGCGGACCAATCACCGCGGCAAACGCGGCGCCGGAGTTCATGCCAAAAACCGCCACCGCGACGGCGATGGCCAGTTCAAAATTGTTGCTTGCGGCGGTGAAGGCAAGGGTTGTGGTCTGACTGTAGTCGGCGCCAACGCTGCGTCCCATCCAGAAGCTCACGGCGAACATCACCACAAAATAAATGAGCAGCGGAACGGCGATGCGCAGGACGTCAAGAGGAAGCTGCACGATCAGGTTCCCTTTAAGGCTGAACATCACAACAATCGTGAACAGCAGGGCGATGAGCGTCAGCGGGCTGATGAAAGGAATGAAACGGGTGTGATACCAGTCGCGGCCCTTGATCTTCAGGAGGACAAAACGCGTTGCCATGCCGGCCAGAAATGGAATGCCGAGATAAATGAATACGCTTTTGGCAATCTGGCTGATGCTTACTTCCACCACGGCTCCCTTCAACCCGAACATGGGCGGAAGAACGGTGATGAAAAGCCAGGCATAAACGCTGTAAAACAGCACCTGAAACACGCTGTTGAAGGCCACCAGGCCTGCGGCGTAATCGGAATCGCCGGCGGCCAATTCATTCCAGACAATGACCATGGCAATGCACCGCGCCAAACCGATCAGGATGAGTCCGGTCATATAGGCGGGATAGCCGCGCAGGAAAATCACCGCGAGCAGGAACATCAATACCGGTCCGATCACCCAGTTCTGCAGCAGGGAAAGGGCGAGGACTTTGCGATTGCGAAAAACTCTTCCCAGTTTTTCGTACTGAACCTTGGCCAGCGGCGGGTACATCATCAAAATCAGGCCCAGAGCGATGGGAATATTTGTGGTCCCCGACTGAAACTGCCCAAGGAAGGCCGTGGTACCCGGCAGATAACGTCCAAGCGCCACTCCCAGACTCATGGCGAGAAAAATCCAGAGCGTTAGATAACGATCCAGGAAGCCAAGTTGGCGACGGGGGCGAGGCGCGCAGGGAACAGGATTCGCAGCGATTGGGACACCTGGTTTCATCTTGCGTCCGCTCCTTGAGCCCCATGGGAAAAGATACTCATTCAGTTCCGATCCGCCTGAGCTCGCTCTGGATCGCCAGCTTGTCCAGTCTATCCATCGGCAACGCCAGGAACAGGCTGATGCGGCGGTCGAGCAGGAGAAACGCGTCGCGGAAGGCACGGGTGATTTCTTCTGGAGTTCCCTTGACGGCAGCGGGGTCGGGCACGTCCCAGTGGGCGGTCATCGGGTGGCCGGGCCAAATGGGGCAGACTTCATGAGCGGCGTTGTCGCACACGGTGAAAACGAAATCCATGCGCGGAGCGCCGGGCTGGGCGAACTCATCCCAACTTTTGCTGCGAAGCGCGTCCACCGGCAGGCGCGCAGACTGCAATTGCGCGATAGCTTCCGGCCGGACGCTTCCCGAAGGATGGCTGCCCGCGCTGTGGGAAACAAAGTTGGGGAAGCCCTTCTGCCGCAGTATGGCTTCCGCCATGACCGAGCGGGCCGAGTTCCCGGTGCAGAGAAACAGCACGTTGTAGCGCTTCGTCATTTGGCTCTGGTTTTGCCGCGGCAAAGTTGAGTGCAACTAGCTACAGCAGCCGGGAGCACAGCAGGCGCCCGGTTTTTTAGCGCGGACAAAAGCGCTCATGAACTTGCCGTCGGCCTCCTTGGCAATGGCGTCCATGTCCAGGCCTTTGTCGGCAAGAAAATTGCGGGCGTCTTCCAGGCGATAGATGCGCGTCGGCTCGATCTCAACGGACTCGAAACCTGCGTTTTGCAGCTTGGACAGGTAATCGTTTTCCGACAATGCCCCGGCCACGCAGCCCACCCAGAGCAGCACGCTCTTGCGGACTTGCTCCGGCATCTCACCGCGGACCACCACGTCAGACACGGCAAAGCGCCCGCCGGGCTTGAGCACGCGGAAAGCTTCGCGCAGGACGCGGTCTTTGTCGGCGGAAAGATTGATCACGCAGTTGGAGATGATCACGTCCACCGAGTTGTCGGGCAGGGGAATGTGTTCGATTTCGCCTTTGAGAAACTCAACGTTGGTGACGCCCGAGCTCTTCTGGTTTTCACGCGCCAAGGCCAGCATGTCGTCGGTCATGTCCAGGCCGTAGGCTTTGCCGGTGGGACCCACGCGGCGTGCGGACAGCAGAACGTCAATTCCTCCGCCCGAACCGAGGTCCAGGACGATTTCGCCAGGACGCAGCTGCGCGAGGGCGGTGGGATTGCCGCAGCCGAGGGACGCCTTGACGGCTTGTTCCGGCAGGACGCTGGTCTGCGAGGCGTCATACAAGTCGCGGGTGATGGGATCAACGTCTCCGCAGCTGGCAGCGCCGCCACAGCAGGAATTTCCTGTTCCGGCGATCACTCGCCGGGCAGCTTCACCGTACTTTTCTTTGACCACTTCTTTGATGTCGGTATCGCTCATGATTCAACTCCTTTAGCGGCAGCAGACGATCTTCTGCGGCTCAACGGCTTTGTTGCGGGTGCAGCACTCCGCGTACAGGAATCCCAATAGTTCCTGCAGAGCAGTGCAATTGGCGGTGTAGCGCAAGAACGTGCCTTCGCGCTGGACAGCGACCAAATCTTCGTTCTTCAGCTTGTCCAGATGGTGCGACAGGGTGGACGGGGGAATTTCCAGTTCCTCGCCGATTTCGTTGACCACCAGTCCTTCGGGATGGGCCTGCAAAAGCAGGCGCACGATGCGCAGTCGAGGTTCGGTCCCCATGGCGGAAAGCATGTCCGCGTAGCGGGCGACGTCGTCAGGGTTGGGCTTAGCCACGGCAACTCCTTCTATACTTCTATTATCATGGAAATATGGAAGGAAGCAAGAAAAAAGTTCGTCTATAGCGACAAGGTCTCGGGGGAGTCCTCGCCCGGAGCTCGTTTTTGCGGGCCGGGATCGGAGGCGCGTGCGTCGTGAGAACGCCCTGACGCGGCATGGTAGGTGACAGATTCTCGGGATCTTTCGACTACGCGACGCCGTGCTGCGCGGCGTCGCTCCGCTTGATTTCATAACAACGACGGCTCCTAAGAGCGGCCGAGTAAACTTGAGTTTGCAAAGACCAAGACTCGGACGAAAGGAGCCGCCAATGAAGATTATAGGCTGTGATTTCCATCCG
>JBGPLR010000474.1:0-3262 GCA_041486545.1 Terriglobia bacterium | reverse complement strand
CCTTTTCGATGACCGCGTCAATATCGTCGCCCTGGCCCACGTCGGCGATCATGGCAATCACGTCGCAATGATAGTTTTCCTTCAGCCAGGGAATAATGATGGAGGTGTCCAGTCCTCCGGAATATGCCAGGACAACTTTCTCACGCATGATTGCTCCTCACGGCAGTCCGGCGGCTCATGCCGCTGCCCAGCAACATTAACAGGATGGCTTTCTGCACGTGCATGCGGTTTTCCGCCTGGTCAAACACGATGGACCGCGGCGAATCAATGACCTCCGCCGTAACTTCTTCTCCGCGATGCGCCGGCAGGCAATGCATAAAGAACGCTTCCGGCGCGGCCAGGGCAAACAGCTCAGCGTTGACCTGGTAAGGAGCAAAAATCTTTTTCCGCTCCGCGGCTTCAGCTTCCTGTCCCATGCTGGCCCACACGTCCGTGTAGATCGCGTTGGCTCCGGTGACCGCCCGCTTCGGATCGTTGGTAACGTCAAGGATCGCGCCGGTGGAGCGCGCAATGGCCTTGGCCGCCGCCACGATGTCCTTGTCCGGCTCGTAGCCCTCCGGTGTTGCCACGGCGATGCTGGTTCCCAGCGCCGCCGCTGCCAGCATCAGCGAGTGCGCCACGTTGTTGCCGTCGCCCACGTAGGCGGTGTGTACCTGGCGCAGGTCGCCAAACTTTTCCTGCAGGGTAAAGAAGTCGGCGTACGCCTGGCAGGGATGCTCCACGTCACTCAGAGCGTTGATCACCGGGATGCACGTGTTCGCCGCCATCTCGGTGATGGTGGAGTGGGCGTATGTCCGCAGGACAACGGCGTCCACCCAGCGCTCCACGTTGCGCGCAATGTCGCGTACCGGCTCGCGCTCGCCCAACCGCGAATGTGTCTGGTCCACAAAGAGAGACGTGCCGCCCAGGCTGGCCATGCCGGATTCAAACGTCAGTCGCGTCCGCAGTGACGCTTTCTCAAAGAACAGCACCAGTTGCTTCCCGGCCAGCGCGCCGCGAAAATCCGCCGGACGGTTTTTGATGATGTGCGTCAGCTCGAACATTGCCCGGGTTTCTTCCGGGGAAAAATCCTGCACGGACACCAGGTCGCGGCACACCGCCGCCGGCTGTTCTGCCGGCGCGTTGAACGCGGCGAAGTCGGGAATTCCTGCTGACATCATGCCTGCCTCCGTTGGACCGTGGCCGCCAGCTCCACGGTGTTTTTGCTCAGTACGTCGTCCAGCAAGCGGACCACCTGGTCTACGTGCTGTTTCTTGATAATGAACGGCGGCAGAAGCCGGATGACGGTCTCGTCCGTGCGGTTCACGATCACGCCGCGGTCCAGCATCTGCTTGAAAACATTCTTCGCCAGGTCGGCCGACTCCAGTTCCACCCCGGCCATCAGCCCCATGCCCCGCACTTCGCGCACCGACGGATGGGCTCTCCGCAAATCCTCAAGCTTCTCCAGTAAGTAGTTCCCGGTCTTCTGGATATGCTTCAGCATTTTCTGCTGCTGCATGGTTTGCAGAATCTCCAGAGCGACGGCGCAGGCCAGCGGCCCTCCCCCAAAGGTGGTCCCATGCATTCCCGGATGAATGCTTTGTGAGACTTTCTCGCTGGCCAACAGTGCGCCCAGCGGCAAGCCGCCCGCTATCGGCTTGGCCACCGTAACCATGTCCGGTTGTATTCCAAAATGTTGATAAGCGAACCAGCGTCCTGTGCGTCCCAGGCCGCTTTGAATTTCATCGGCAATCAACAGCGCGCCGTGCTTGGTCGCCAGTTCGCGTGCCTTGTCCGCAAACTGCTGGCTCACCGGACGAACGCCGCCCTCCCCTTGTACAAACTCAAAGCCAATCGCGCAGACGGTGGCATCGAATTTGTTCTCAAGGTCGGCCACGTCGTTGAAACGGACAAACTCCACGCCCGGAACTCCCGGCGCAAACGGTGCGCGATACTTCTCCTTATGCGTGGTTGCCAGCGCGCCAAACGTGCGCCCGTGGAAAGCATGCTCCAAAGCCAGAATGCGCCACTTCGGCTCCTGGCCCTGGGCGCAGTGATCCTTGGCATAGGCGCGGGCGAATTTCAACGCGCCTTCCCAGGCTTCCGTTCCACTATTCGTGAAGAAAGCCCGGTCCAGACCGGAAATCTTGGTGAGCGCCGCCGCCAGCTTGCCCTGGTACTCGGTATAAAAAAGATTCGAGGTGTGTATCAGCAGCTTCGCCTGCCGCACAATCGTCTTGGTAATCGCCGGATGCGCGTAGCCCAGCGCGCTCACCCCAATCCCGCTCAGGAAGTCCAGGTATTTGCGCCCCTTGTGGTCGTACACGTGCACACCCCGGCCTTTGCGCAGCAGCACCGGATAGCGCTCATACGTCGGGACCAGCAGTTTGTCTTCGAGTTTTCTTACCTGCTCCAGGTTCACGCGACCAGCACCTCCGTCCCGGATTCAATCTTGGCGAAGTAGAAGTCCGGCAGCATCTCCACTTCCTCCGCCGGCAGAATGCGCACGCGATTCACCCCGTGCAACAGCGCGTTCTTGCAGGCATCCAGCTTGGGCAGCATGCCGCCGTGGATGACCGCTTGCTCCGTCAGTTCCGCCGCCAGATTCAGGTTGAGCCAGCGGATCACCAAGCCCTCGGCGTCGCGTACTCCGGGGACGTCGGTAAGAAAGATCAGCGCGTCAGCATGGCAAGCCACGGCGCACGCGGACGCCATCTGGTCCGCGTTCACGTTGTAATACTGGCCGTCATTACCCAGCGCCACGCTGGAAATCACCGGTACGCATCCTTGCTGCCAGATCGCGTGGATCCAGCGCGGATCGGCCGCGGAGATTTCGCCGACGAATCCCAGATCGTGCCCGTTAGCCGGCTTCTTGCGCGCGCGGAACGCCATGCCGTCGCCGCCGCACATGCCCACCGCCGATTGTCCGGCGCCGGCCAGCGATGCCACCAGTTTCTTGTTCATGTGCCCGGCCAGCACCATCACGGCAAAGTCCCGCGTCTCCGCGTCCGTCACGCGCAGCCCGTCAATGAACTCGCTGGTCTTGCCCATCTGGCTCAGTACGCGCGTCAGGGCTGAGCCGCCGCCATGCACCACGGCCACTTGATGTTCGGCGGCCAGTTGCTTCACCGCCAGCGTCGCCCGTTGCAGCAGTTCGGCGTTTTCCAAAGTTGCGCCACCCAGCTTCACCACAATTCTCATCTCAGCCCCTCCTCTTCGTTCCATCCGTACATCAGGTTCATGTTTTGCACTGCCTGTCCGGCAGCGCCTTTCAGCAGGTTGT
>JBGPLR010000473.1:0-3273 GCA_041486545.1 Terriglobia bacterium | reverse complement strand
TGCCTTCGTGTAAGTTCTGCGGCGTAATCTGGAAGCTGTAGTTGGCCAAGTCGCCATCGTGGTCCAGGTCAACGTTGATGGTTTCCGGTTCCACCTTCCAACCTTTCGGCGTGTCCAAGTGAAGCTTGGCGTGCACTGGCGCTTGCACGTTGCTGCGTACGCTCACGTCAATTTGTGGTTTGCTGGCGCCGCCCACCTGCGCCACCGCCACCGGCGTGGTCAGCAGGACGGAGATCGGCGGGCCCACGGGCAGCGGACGCTCCGACTGGCCGAGCGCGGGATCAACGAATTTGATCTTGGCGACGGCGGAGGCTTCGCTGCTGCCTTTGTCCGTTGTGAACCTTGCGTAAGCGCGCACTGGGTAAGGCGACCAGGGGAGAGTCAAGTATTTGGACTCGCTGATGGAATAGGCCGTCTCGATTTCGGGATTGCCACGCGTGAAGTAAGGCTTGGTGTACTTGGCGTCTTCATGGACGGTAAGTTTGAATTGGGCCGTGGAGACATCGCCTGCTTTGAGGGGCGCGTACGGATCTGCGGGAGACGCAAGGTGTTCGATATTCCATCCGTCAGCCGCCTCGACTCCGCTTCCCTGCGGAAGCACCGTGGTCTTGCCGCGATTGTAGAGGCGGGTGGTGACGGTAAAAGTCTGCCCTGGAACGGCCAGGCTCATGGTTTGTTCCATGCGCGGGAAATACGATGGCGCGGGCGGCGGTCCCGGTGGATCCACCGTAACTTCAAAGGAGATACCCAGCGATTCATTGGCAGCTGCCTGGAACTGCTCCAGCTTGGTCCGCAGTGACGGCAGCAATTCAGCCTTCTCCGCGGAAGATAGCTGCGAATCTTGCAACTGATGGATTAACCTTTCCGTTTCGTCCCGCCCGGCAAGCAGATGCGGCGCGCAGGCCGATGGATCACTGATCGAAAAGACCTTGCTCGCTTCCTCCACGTGCTTCTGCAGCGATTGCAGAGCCGGTCGCAGGAACGGAACTTTAGCTTCCTCCGCGCCCAGCCGCGCGGCCAGCCCGACGAGCGAAGTATCAATGCCGTCAAAAAAATCATTTTCATGCGCGGCTGCGGACTTAGGTAAAACAGAATCCATCAACTTGTAATAGGTATAGCGGTGTCCCGGCGCGACGCGGATGCCGCCTGTCCCTTGCGACGTCTGGTGGGCCAGACCCTCGAGTCCAAACTGTCCGTAGGCCATGCCTAGCAGCGGACTGTATTCGCCCACGTCCAATTTCACTGTGAAATCCTCATCGGCCACGGTCTGGCCGGAGAACATCCGCGGCGGATTGCCCAGGTACAGCTTCTTCGCCTGCCAGGGCAGAAGGCCTTCCTTGATTTGCTCCGGAAACTTGTTGGGATCGCCGGCGGCACGAAACGCTTCCTGGGTCAAAATGCCGGAAGCCTGGTGATGGCCGTGTCCATCTCGCGTGGTGCCGCTGAAGCGGCTGGTGAGCACGTCCGGGCGGAAGAAGCGAATGGCGCGAACGAGATCGCCGAGAGCTACATCATGTCCGTGCCATTTGTTGAAGGTCTCGTCGGCCGTCTTGGAGAAACCAAAGTCCGCCACGTGGCTGAAGCGCTGCTCCACGCCGTAATATTTGTCGGCTTCCAGCAGCTCCAATGTACGGAGAATGCCCAACTCGTCTGAACTCTCGGCGCCAAACTTGTTCTGGCCGCCTTCGCCGCGCGTCACCGTGAACAGCAGCACGCTCACGCCTTTGCCGCGGGCTTCCAGGGTCATCATGCCGCCGTCTTCGTCGTCGGGATGGGCCACGGCCTGCATGAAGCGCGCGGTGGTCTTCAGCTTGGTGAGTAGCTGATAGAGATGCAGAGCGCCACGGTCTTCCGGGAGAGGTCGCGTGTCCGGCTGGCCAGCGACGCCGAAAAAAAGAAAAATGCCGGCCAAAAAGGCCGCGCGCAAGTGCCTGATGTGCAGGAATCGCATGGCGAACATTGTCTCTGTTAGACGCCATGTTCGGCAAATTGTTACCGCCAGGGATGGGGTGGAGAAAACAGCGCGGTCCGCTACATGATCTCTCTTACCTTTTGCGCCAGCTCTTCCAGCTCAAAAGGCTTTTCAAGAAACGCAGTGCCGTGGCCGTGGGGGCCGGCCTCGTGAAACGCTTCGTCGGCGAAGCCGGAAACGTAGAACACCTTCATCTCCGGACGGCTGACCTCCAAAGCCTGCGCGAGCTGGCGGCCGTTCAAGCCAGGCATGACGATATCGGTCAGGAGCATGTGGATGGGGTCGGGAAAAGCTGCCGCCACCTGCATGGCTTCTTCCGCACTGGCTGCCGGCAGCACCCTGTAACCCAGCCTTTGCAGAAATTCCTGGGTCAGGGCCAGCAGGTGTGCCTGGTCTTCCACCAGCAAGATGGTCTCACTACCGCGCAGGGCGCTGAGCGAAGGTCTCGTGCTCCGCTTTTGCTCCATTTGCCCTGCTGTCATGCGGGGCAGGTGGATGCTGAAGGTAGTTCCCTGTCCCGGCTGGCTGCGCACGGAGATGGCGCCCCTGCTCTGGCTCACAATGCCGTACACCATGGCCAGGCCCAGCCCGGTGGATTTGCCGAACTGGCGTGTGCTGAAGAAGGGTTCAAAGATCCTGGCTTGAATCTCCGGAGTCATCCCTGACCCGGTATCGCTTACCGTGAGGAGCACATACGGGCCCTCGTCCAGATCGGGATACCGCTTGAGGTCGCGCTCCGTGATGTCCACGCCGGAGAGGGCCAGCGTCAGCTTACCTCGTTCGCTCATGGCATCCCGCGCGTTCATGGCGAGATTGACGATGATCTGGTGGACCTGCACCGGATCCGCCTGGACCCACATGGGCTCTGGCGCGGGCGCCACAAGCATTTCCACCTTGTCTCCCAGCAAGCTGGCCAGCACCTGCCGGGCGTCGGCCAGCACGGCATTCAGGTCCAGCATCTCGGGACGCATCGCCTGGCGGCTTCCAAAGGCCATCAATTGGCGAGTAAGGTGGGCTGCGCGTTTGGCCGCGGCGCGGATCTTGTCCACGTGGCCGACGGCATCATCCTGTCCGGACACCGCCGACAGCAGAAGTTCCGAGTAGCCCAGCACCATGGTCAACAGATTGTTGAACTCATGCGCGGTGCCGCCTGCCAGACGCGCCAGGGCTTCCAGCTTTTCCGCCTGGCGCAATTTTTCCTCTGACTGGCGCAGCATCTCTTCCGCCTTGGACCGCTCCGTCACGTCCCGGATGATGGCAATCACGTTCAACTCGCCATCCCGGTTGGGGCTCAGGCTGAT
>JBGPLR010000472.1:0-3278 GCA_041486545.1 Terriglobia bacterium | reverse complement strand
TTTCCTCAGCGTAATAGATTCTTCGGCGCACACGCCGGATTCAGGAAAGCCACCATCTAGGTGTCAATTGCCAGAATTGCCATGATTGCCAAAAGTCATGATTGCCAAAATTAAAGATTGAAAATCCAATGATCCAGCGTTCGTCGGCCGGGTGGAGCGCCAAAGACTACCATCTGGCGTCCCGTTTCACCCGACTGCATGGCGCGACCTTTCAACTTTGTCTGCGTCTAACAGGTTGGCCGTAACCTTTTTCAGCAGGGCCAGTATTCTACATCGGCTGGTGTCCTCAGCCTCATCCCCGCTAGAGGAGTTTGATCCATGATGGAATCGATTCTGCAAGACCTGCGTTACGGACTGCGTACGTTATGGAAGTCGCCGCGCTTCACCGTGACTGCGGTGATCACGCTGGCCGTGGGGATCGCCGCCAATGTGGCCATCTTCACCTTCGTGGACGCCACGCTGATTCGTCCGCTGCCCTACAAAGATTCGCACCAGTTGGTGGCGGTTTATGACGCCCGGGAACAAACGGTAGTGTCACGGTTTGAGTCGTCTTATCCGGATTACCTGGATTGCAAGCAGCAGAACCAGGTTTTTTCGTCCATGGCCGCTTACAGCCAGAACGGCACGGTGTTGCGCGGCGACGGCGCGCCGCTGGTCCTTCCGTCCGCGGTGGTGAGCGACGATTTCTTTTCGACATTGGGCGTGAAGCCCATCCACGGGCGCGACTTTCGTCCCGGTGAAGACCTGGCTTCCGCGCCGCAGACAGCCATGTTGAGCTACGGCTTCTGGAAAAAACATTTTGGCGGCAAGCAAGACGTGGTTGGCCACGTGGTGACGCTAGGCAAAGACCAGGTCACCATTATCGGCGTGCTGCCCGCGGATTTTCATTTTGCGCCGGTCGCTGATCCTGACGTTTGGCAGACGCTGCATGCCATGGGCGGGCTGCGCGACCGCAGAAACCTGCACTGGCTGAACGTGGTCGCCCGGCTGAAGCCCGGAGTTTCGCGGGACAAAGCCGCCGCGGGAATGAACGTGGTCATGGAGAGCCTGGAAAAACAATATCCGGCATCCAACACCAAACTGCGGACAGCGATCGTGCCGCTGAATGAGGTCATCGTCGGGCAGATACGGCCCATCCTCCTCCTGTTGCTGGGCGCGGTAGCGCTGTTGCTGATGATTGCCTGTTCCAACGTGGCCAACCTGCTGCTGGCGCGGGCACTTTCCCGCCGGCGGGAAGTGGCCGTGCGCACTGCGTTGGGGGCCAGCCGCTGGCGTCTGGTGCGGCAGATGCTCACGGAAGGCATTTTGCTTTCGCTGACCGGCGCAGCTCTAGGCGTGGTGCTGGCCGAATGGATGGTCAGGGGATTTGTCGCGGCCATCCCGCAAGTGCTTCTCAACAGCATGCCGTACATAAAGATGATGACCATTGACTGGAGCGTTCTGCTGTTTGCTCTGGTGATCGCGCTGCTCACCGGAGTCCTGTTCGCGCTGGCTCCGGCGTTTCAGCTTTCCGGAAAACACATCCACGATGCCTTTCGCGACGGCGCGCGCGGATCGCAGTCCGCGGGCTGGCGGCGTTTTGCTTCTTCGCTGGTGGTGGCGGAAGTTGCCGTCTCCATGGTGCTGCTGTTCGGCGCCGGCGTGCTGGGCAAAAGCTTTTACCGCTTGCTACAGGTGGACACAGGCTTCAACTACCACAACCTCACCAGCATGGCCGTGGCCATGCCGTCGGCGACGTACAAGACCGATGCTCAGCAAATTGCCTTCTACAGAACTCTCATGGACCGCTTGCAATCTTTGCCGGGCGTGCAATCCGCCGGCATCACGTCAACGCTGCCGATCGGACAGGGCAACACCTCCAACGTAGTGGTGATCGGGCAGCCTTACACCGGACAGGGATTTGAAGCCAACAGCCGGTCCGTGGACACGCATTATTTTCAAACTCTGCAGGCGCAAGTGCTCGCCGGACGCTGGTTCAATGAGTCTGACGACGCCCAGGCGCCGCAGCGGGTCATCGTCAACAAGACCTTCGCCGACATGTTCATGAAAGGCCTGGACCCGGTGGTCCAGCAGGTCCGCTTCACTTACAACGACAAGGAAAAGCCGCGCGAGGTCATCGGCGTGGTGCGCGACATCAAGGAGGCTCAGCTGGATGCTCCAGCGCTGCCGGCCATTTACACGCCCTACCTGCAGGACGCCAGCTCCTTCCTGTACCTGGTGGTGCGCACCAAACAAGACGCGGCAGCGTCCATCCCGCAGACACAGGCCGCCATCCGCCAGCTTGATTCCAACGTGGTCACCTTCCAGGAACAGTCCATGGAAGATTTCATCCAGCGGTCGCCGGTGGCGTTCTTCCATCGTTACCCGGCGTGGCTGGCCGGGCTCTTTGCCTTCATGGCGCTGGTGCTGGGCAGCATCGGGCTGTACGGCCTGGTGGCGTACTCGGTGAGCCAGCGGACGCAGGAAATCGGCATCCGCATGGCCTTGGGCGCGCAACGCAGCAACGTGCTCCAGATGGTGCTGCTGCAGGGCGTGCGACTCATCGTCCCCGGCGTGGTGATCGGCATGGCCGGCGGCATCTTGGCGGCGACCCTGGCGCGCAGCCTGCTGTTCCATGTGAACGCCTGGGACCCGGCAATCTTCGCCATCGTGACCGTGCTGCTGGCTGCGGTGACGCTGGCCGCCAGCTTCATCCCGGCACGCACCGCGACCAAAGTGGATCCTATGGTCGCGCTCAGATACGAGTAGCCTACCCCTACCCACGTCATCTAGGATTCCAAAAGGTTTACGCGACTCATCCCAGATTGGCGTGGGTTTGAGCGTTTGGGGGGTACCCCTACCCCCCTGTTTCACCCAATTACACCCAAAGTCACCCAATGTCACCCAAGGATCGGCTGAGGGTCACAGCTTTTGCCAAGTACCAAATACTAAGTACCAACTACCCGCCGTTTTTGCTATCTGCTTGATTTTCAAAGACCTAAATACCGCTCACACCCTGAGGCGCGGCTGATAATAGCGCATTTCTGATAGCGAATCAAGAACGAAGTAGTACCATATTGACAAAGCAACCCCACAGAGGTGTTCATTTTCGCCCATACGCACTCTCTCTCCCTTGAGCACCACGCCCCCTTTACCTGTCCATCCCGAGCGTATCCGAGGGAGCGCCGCGACTGAAGGGGAAGCCGAGGGACCCCGACAACGTATCGCCAACCATGCCGATTCAGGGAGTTCTCCCCAAAATGCCGAGCCTCATAAAGATCGTATGTGAGCTTTGAGAC
>JBGPLR010000471.1:0-3280 GCA_041486545.1 Terriglobia bacterium | reverse complement strand
GCATCAAATAGGTTCCTCCGATTCATCCACTCAAAATTTGTTTAGCCAGGAGCTGATTGTTAAGGGCTCCGCAATTGCCCGCACCAGAACAGCCTTGGGGTCTCTTGAACCCCATGCGCCAAACGGAGCGGAGTTGAAAGGACATAAAGATATGGTTCTCTGGAGAGGTTTCCAAAAGCCCAAGCGTCTTGCCACCGATACTGAGACGCTCACCGATAAATACGGCCGTTTTTACGCCCAGCCTTTTGAGCGTGGATTCGGCACCACCATCGGCAATGCCCTGCGGCGCGTGCTGCTGTCTTCGATTGAAGGCGCTGCCGTAACCGCCGTGAAGATTGAAGGCGTTTTGCACGAGTTTCAATCGATCCCCGGCGTAGTGGAAGACGCAACCGACATCATCCTTAACCTGAAACAGGTCCCCTTCAAGCTGAACGGCGACGGTCCCAAAGCCATCTATCTGAAAGCCGAGCAGCCGGGCGTGATCACCTCCGGCATGATTGAAGCCGATGGCGACGTGGAAGTGCTGGACAAGACGGTGTACATCGCCACCGTGTCCGAAGGCGGCAAGCTGGACATGGAGATGCGCCTGAAGCGCGGCCGCGGTTACGTGGCTGCCGACAAAAACTTTGACGACGATCTGGGTCTGGGATTTATTCCCATTGATTCGGTACACTCGCCGGTGCGCAAAGTGAACTACACGGTGGAAGCCGCGCGCCTGGGGCAGATCACCGACTACGACAAGCTGGACATTGAAATCTGGACCAACGGTTCCATCGTCCCGGCGGACGCGCTGGGCCTGGCCGCCAAGCTGCTCAAAGACCACATGACCATCTTCATCAACTTTGAAGAGGAGCTGGAAACCGAGTCGCGTGGCGAAGAGAAACCGCTGATCAAGAATGAGAACCTGAACCGCTCGGTGGAGGAGCTGGAGCTTTCGGTGCGCAGCTACAACTGCCTGAAGAACGCCAATATCCAGACCATCGGCGAACTGGTGCAGAAGACGGAAGCCGAGATGCTGAAGACCAAGAATTTCGGCCGCAAGTCACTCAATGAAATCAAGGAAATCCTGGCGTCCATGGGGCTTTCGCTGGGGATGAAGATTGACGACCAGGGGAACGCTGTCCCCGGTCCCACCAGCAACATGCCATCTCCGGTGCCCATGGGCGGCGAGGGCGATGGGGCGGAGTTTTAAGGAATCGGGTGATCGGGAGATCGGGTCATCGGGTGATCTGATCTCCTGACGGCTTGGTTCTCGTGGCAAGATTTTGCTAATGGCTAATTGCTAAAGGCCTTGTTGGGCCGCAGCGAAGCAGACCGGAACTATCAAGTCCCGGCGGCAATCAAGAATCGAAGGACACACTTCATGCGACATCGCGGAGCAGTCAAGAAACTCGGACGCAATACCAGCCACCGGCGCGCGCTGTTGCGCAACCTGGTGACGTCGCTGGTCATGGAAGAACGCATTGAGACCACACCGGCCAAGGCCAAAGCCATGCGCCCGCACGTGGAGAAAATGATCACGCTGGGCAAGCGGGGCGACGTGGCGGCACGCCGCCTGGCCGCCGCCTTCCTGATGACCCGCGAATCGGTAGAGCGGCTTTTTGAAACCTTGGGCCCGCGCTTTGGCGACCGTAACGGCGGCTATCTGCGCATCATCCACAAGGGATGGCGCACGGGCGATGGCGGGGAGACCTGTTACATCGAACTGCTGGGCAGCGAGAAGGTGATTGAGGCCAAGCGCGCCAAGCGGTCAGAGGCCCGGGCCAAGCGCCAGGAAGAAGTCCGCAAACAGATGGAAGAACAGCAAAAAGCCGCGGCGACGGAAGAAGGCGGCGAAGAAGGAAAAGACGAAAAGAAGTAATCCCCCCAATTTCTTCAAGACTAAACGCGCCCGGTTGGGCGCGTTTTTTTATGGCGCTGCCGGCCCCGGGCTACAAGGAGGCAGGCGCTCAGGATAGTAAAGGATTGCCTTGCGGTAAAAGTCAGTACCGCCCTTCAGCTTGACCTTCAGTTTTCGATGGGAACTTAAGCCGGGTTCCACTTTGATCCCGACCAAGTATCCGGCCCAGGCAAAGCGAAAGAAAGACGGGCTGAATTCGCTATATGCGCCGCCGGTTTCTCTGCTGGTGCGCACCAGAATCTCGCCTTCCGTGTGGGCCCTCCAGAGAAAGTCGCGGCCCACCTGGCTGGGATTTTGCCGGAGCATCAGGAACAGCCGAATGCCTTTGGCGAGGAACTCCTTCTCCAGGTCGCCGGGAGAGTGGCGACTGGCGTCGTCAAAATCATCACTGACCAGCAAAACGGTGTCACCGGGCTGGTGGTCGCCGAAGAGAGCAAGGCCCTGGTGCAGCGCGTCAAACAGAGCGGCACGGTTGCCCAGGGTGGGGGCCTCTTCCGCCACCTCGCTTATGGCTTTGCTGCGCTCCTTGGGGTCAGCGAAGAATTGTTTGGTAAAGAGGGCGCGCTTGCCAAACACTCCAAAGGCCACGGGCTCGCCGTCCGGCACCTGCCGCGCCCAGCGGGTGACGACGTCCACCATTTCCTGCAGCTTGTCGCTTTTCTGGGCGCCATCGGCCTCTACCAGGACCAGCAGCCGGTTGCGAAAATTCTGCTGCGCGCTCACCGCGGCTAGCGGCATCTGGCCCACGTTGACCTGAAAGTCATCCGGTTTGAGGTTCTCCATGTCGGCCCCGAGCTTGTGCTCGTACGCGGCCACCACCACGTAAGAGGTGCACTGCTGGCCCCAGACCCACGATGGGAATAGAAACAGGCAAAGACAAATAACCCGGCGCATCAGACGGTACCTCGCAGGGCAAATACGTTAACGCAATTTCGCCGAATTTGGAATCCCTGGCCGCCGGCGTTGTCACCGGGTTTGCGCCTGCTCATTTCGAAGCGGCCAGTTTCTGTTTTTCCAGAATGCTGACCAGCCGGTCCACCCAGGCCTGGTCAATATCCAGCAGGTATTCAGCAGAGAGCAGGTCGGCGACCTGGGCGGTGCTGCGACGGCCGTCCATGAAGTTGACGGCTTCAAAGCTGATCAGACCGAAGCCAGGCTTGGTGGCCAGGCCTTCCGAGTCGCTGGCGAAACGAGCTTCCTGTTCGGACATCCACTTGGCGTCTTCAGAAGAGACGCCTTCGAAGGCGGAGGCGTCAAGAGGGAGAATGGTGAGGCGATGAGGGATGATATATGTCCGACCAGACATACCGCCGAGGACGCCAACGTCTGTGGACGCCGGGAAAGCTTCAAAGTAGTGTCTACTATGAACATGAAAGGCCT
>JBGPLR010000470.1:0-3281 GCA_041486545.1 Terriglobia bacterium | reverse complement strand
TGGCGAGGAAGCTCACTTCCTTTTTCGCGCCCGCCTCCCGCAGCATCTCCGCGGTCAAATAGCGCGCATTGGTCTTTTCCAGCAGCTTCACCCGCGGATCAGAACGCAGGCGGACCGCGATCTGCCCATACCCGGTGTCCACGGCGACGACTTCCGCTGCGCCGTGTTGCAGCATGCAGTCGGTAAAGCCGCCGGTGGAAGCGCCCACGTCCATGCATGTGCGCCCGGCAAGATCAATGTTCCAATGTTGGAGCGCCGCTTCCAGTTTAAGCCCGCCGCGCGAGACGTATTTCAGGTCTGCACCCAGCAAGCGTATTTCTGATTCTGCTTCCACGCCCGCGCCGGCCTTGCCCACTTTCTGGCCGTTCACCAGCACGCGCCCTGCAAGCACCAGGGCCTGCGCCCGCTCACGCGACTGCGCCAGGCCGCGGTCCACCAGCAGCTTGTCAATGCGAACTTTCATGGGAGGGGACTTGGGAATGTTGTCATTTGCCCGCAAATCTGACCAGACGCTTTTCGAAGTCCTGCACCACTGGCGGCTTCTTGCCCTGGATTTTGCAGACGCTGTGTCCTTCTGCCGCAAGCTTGCGTTTCTGCAACGGGATTCCGCCTGGGAACTTCGGATTCAGTCGTCCTTCGCTGCTCAGCACGCGCCAATACGGCGCAACCGCTTTCTTGCCGGCTCGCTGTTCTTCAGCCGCGGCTTCCGCAACAATGCGCACAAAAATTCCTGTGGTCAGCGGACACGCCACGTCCACTTTGCTCTTTCTCGCTAGTTCTTCCCGCAATTGCAGCACGGTAACGAGTTTCCCTTTTGGCACGCGACGAATCAACCCATCCACGTCCAGCGGCTTGGGAATGACCATGGTCCCCTTTCCCAGTTGCGGCTGCATGCGCGCTGGGATCTTGATGATTTTGGGCTCTTGTTGCAGCTCCAGCTTCTGCCGCCAGGGAACTCTGCTCGTGAGCTTGACCGCCATCGCCGCCTCCTTTGTGTCTTGCTGTCCATATGCTTTCACTAACCACGCAGGCAATTCAACTCGGCAGCGGGCAAGCTCCTCTGCTTCGGAGAAAAAGTTTCATTATCTATTCATATTCGCACCTCGGCCAGTGCAAAGCGCTAAAACACACGGCTTTGCGCGTGCATTCGAAGCTTACCGTAATCTTTTCCACATTGTTTTTCACCGCACGGTTGAAAACGCGGTCTTGCGATTGGAAGCGAAGTTGCTTTGTTGCCAACTCGTACTGAAGCGTGTTTGTTCCCGCGCTCTGCCGGCGGCCGTGTTAGGCAAACACTACTTCCCTGAACGGCCACCGATTCGCTTGCGATACACTGAACGCTTGGTTCGGCCAACGTTTTGCTTCGCGGACGTTTTGCTTCGCGAGCTTTTTTTCGCGAACGCTGTTTCGCGAACCTTGTTTCACGAACTTATGACGCTCTGACATGCAACATCCAAAGAGGGGGGACAGCCCAATGGCGCGTAAGCACACTGACCCGCGGCGGCGGCGTTCGCAACCGTCTCGCGCCAGAGCCGCCAGGCGCAAGCCGCGGCCAGCGTCTCCGCCAGACAGCAATACCCCGGTGCTGGATGCGGAAAAGCTCAAAGCGCTCTACGCCATGGTCCTGAAATGCGGGCTGGTTGGGGAGAAACTCCGGCGGCTGGCCGGAGATTCTATTTCCGCTCCCGGCCAGGAGGCGGCCATCGTGGGAACGGCCATGCACCTTCACCCCGGAGATTTCATTGCGCCATCGCGCAGCATGTTCCTGGCCGGCCACGTTCAGGGCACGCCGCTCACGGAAATCCTGGCGCATTTCCACCGTGCGTCTGCGCATTCAGCCGGAAAAGCGCCGTCTTCCGCCAACCCTTACGGGCTTCCTCTGCCCAGCCTTTCATTGGCCGCACAGCTCAGCGCCGGCGCATCTACGGCACTGTCATTCAAGCTGCAGAACAGACTGGCCGTCGCTCTCGCCCTGGTGGAGGACGATGCCGAGCTGCCAGGCTTCTGGCACGAAGCGGTGGGTTTTTCCAGCGCGCATCGTTTGCCTATCGTGTTTGCGATCTGCACTTCGCCGGCTGCACCTGTGTTGCGCGACGAAGTCCTTTCCTTTGGCCTCCCCGGCATCACGGTGGACGGCCACGATGTGGTGGCCGTCTATCGCGTCGCCCAGGAATCAGTCCGCCGCGCCCGCCAAGGACACGGCCCCTGCCTGATCGAATGCAAGATTGACCGGGCCCGCACGCAGTCTGCTCCTGGCGCCGTCTCTGGCGATCCGGTGGCGTTCATGCATGACTATCTTCTAAAGCGCAAGCTTTGGTCCAGGGTATGGAAGGAGCGCCTGGTCAGCCAGTTCGACAAAGAGTGGCGCGCGGCCGAAAAGGCCTGTGCGGCACAGCGCGGATAATGACCAAACCGCCTTCCTTTTCCAGACTTTCTTTTCCCGCGGCCCTTGGCGGGAATCGAATGAGCGGCAGGTATTGGGTTGATGGAAATATTTCCTTGGATCGTAAATTGTGCGATATGTGACACTTGAGTCACTTGTGCTCACATTTACGAAGTCCAGCCCGGTTGACAATCTCAGGCGTTTTTGTCTACAATTAGCACTCGATGGGCATGAGTGCTAGCAGCTCATCAGCTTATCCCCGTAAGCCCTAGTAAATTAAACTCTTAAAGACAAATCTGAAAGGAGCAAGTTCATATGGCAAAGCTCACTCCACTGGGTGAACGCGTTCTGGTGCGCCGGGTAACCGATCAAGAAACGATCCGCGGCGGAATCATCATCCCTGACACCGCCAAAGAAAAACCGCAGGAGGGCGTTGTGGTAGCCGTTGGTACCGGACGGTACGACAAAGGCCAGCACGTTCCCATGTCGGTGAAAGAAGGCGACCGCGTTCTGTTCGGCAAATATGCCGGATCAGAAATCAAGATTGATCACGAAGAGTTCCTGATCCTGAAGGAAGAGGAAATCTTCGGCATTCTCTCCGGCTCAGCCAAGCCAGTTGAGAAAGAAAAAGCAGCTGCCGGACGGCGGTAAGAGAAGCAATTAGCAATTAGTAAACAGCAATTAGCTTGGTTTTGCTTTTGCCAACTGCTAATTGCCAATTGCTAAGTGCTTAGACCACAGAGATTTCAAACCACTTATTCCCGCGAAAATCGCGGAAGAGACTTCGATAGGAGAAACACGCAATGCCTAAAGTAATTGTGCACGGTGAAGAGTCGCGGCAGGCGATCCTGCGCGGCGTAAATCTTCTGGCGGACGCGGTGAAGGTGACTCTAGGACC
>JBGPLR010000469.1:0-3286 GCA_041486545.1 Terriglobia bacterium | reverse complement strand
GTCAACGTTGCGCTCCAGCAAATCCAGCGGCACCGCACCAGAGCCAAGGACTACGTCATGAAAGCCCTTCAGGTCAAAGCCAGCGCCCAGGCGTTCGCGGGCTCGCGCGCGCAACTCTTTGATCTTGAGTTCGCCGATCTTGTACGCCAGCGCCTGGCCAGGCCACGCAATGTATCGGTCAATTTCATTCACAATATCCAGCTCGGCTTTGGGCGCGTTGTCCATGAAGTACTGGATGGCCTGGTCGCGCGTCCAGTGTTTGGTGTGCATGCCGGTATCCACCACCAGGCGGACGGCCCGCCACATCTGGTAAGTCAGCTGGCCGAATTTGGAGTACGGATCGTCGTACAGGCCCATCTCTTCGCCCAGCGACTCGCCGTAAAGCGCCCAGCCTTCCACGAAGGCCGTGTACTCGCCAAATCGCCGAAACATGGGTTGCGCTCCCAATTCGTGGGCGCGGGCGATCTGAAGGTGATGTCCGGGGACGGATTCGTGCAGGGTAAGCGCCATCATTTCCCACTTGGGGCGGGACTCAGGTTTATAAAGATTGACGAAGTACGTACCGGCGCGGGATCCGTCGGCCGCGCCCTGGCTGTAATAGGCGGCCGTGGTGTCGGGCGCGGCGACGTCAGGAATCGGCTTCACGCCGTAAGGCTCGCGCGGCAGCGTGCGAAATACTTTGACCAGGTTGGGGTCTACGGTTTTGGCCACGGCTTTGTAAGCGTTCAGCAGGTCTTCCGGCGTTTTGTAATAGAACTGCGGGTCCGTGCGCAGGAAGGTGAAAAACTCCTGGCGCGTGCCTTTGAACCCGGTCCGCTGCATGATCTGTTCCATCTCCGCCTTGGTGCGCGCGACTTCCTTGAGTCCGATCTCGTGGATCTGGTCCGCCGTAAGGCTGGTTGTGGTGTAGTGGCGGATCAAGGATGCGTAGAGCTGGTCGCCGTGCGGGAGCTGCCATGCGCCCACTTGGTCATAGCAGGCCGGCAGGTATTCGTTGGCGAAAAACTCCTTGAATTTGCGGAATGCGGGAACAATCTCTTGTTCCACGGCTTGGCGGCCCGCCTGCCGCAGGCGCTGCTGGTCAGCCGCCGCGATGCTTGCCGGAAACTCAAGAAACGGTTTGTAGAAGCCGCTCTGCGCCGGGTCGGAGACAATCTGCCGGTCAATCTGCGCGGGGATGCGCTGCATGATCACTTTGGGATGGACCATCTTCTCTTTGATCCCCAGGCGCAGCAGGGCGATGGAGTTGTCCACCGCGGCGGGGAAAGCATGCAGACGGGCCAGCCAGTCTTCATAGTCTTTCACCTTTTCAAAGCGGAGCGAGTTGGCCAGATCGTCGTTGGTCTGGATCCCCTCGCGCTGGTTAAAGACCATGAGATACCAGCGCGACGTGTAGCGCTCCATGCGGTCTTCAATGCGCTTCTTGAACAGATCAAAGTTCAGCTGGTCTGCCGGAGGCAGCGCCGCGCGGTCAAGTTGGGCCAGTTTCTTCAAGACGCCCTGGTTGTGCTGGTAGCGGGCCGCGTGGGCTTCAGGGCGGCCATCGTCCCAGCGGGTGTTCCAGCGCAGGTCACCGAGCGAGGAAGCCTCTTCCGGACGTTGCTGCATTTCGTAGTCCCACTCAGCGGCGAAGAGGTCGTGCAGCATGGCGGAAGCTGTACCCGGTCCGGTTTGACCAGATTTGGCTTGAGCAAGAGCAGAAATTGAAGACAAGAGAATTACAATCGCACACCAGCGCACCGTCACCTCCGCTTGATTACCTGCTAGCCTTTGTGCGGTTGTGGCCATCCAGTCCCGCCTTGCATTTACTTGAGCGCAGCCAGCACCGCGGCCGCGTGCTCATCCGGCTTGATGCCGTTGATGATCGCGCTGATCTTTCCTTCTGGACTGATCACAAAGGTGGTGCGCTCAATCCCCATATATTTTCGTCCGTACATGCTCTTTTCCTTCAGCACGCCGAACTTGATGGCAACGGCTTTCTCCGTGTCGGCCAGCAGGGAATAAGGAAGATCGTATTTCTCTTTGAATTTCTTCTGCGCTGAAGGCTTGTCCGGGGAAATTCCCAGGACTACGGCGCCGGCTTTCTGGATTTTCGTGAATGCGTCGCGGAACCCGCACGCTTCCAGCGTTCAACCGGAAGTGTTGGCTTTGGGATAAAAGAACAGTGCCACGTTCTTGCCGCGATAATCCTTCAGCGACACGTTCTGGCCATCTTCATTGGCCAGGGTGAACTCCGGGGCTTTATCATTAAGTTGCATAAGTTTTTCCAGGTCAAACACCCAGGTCAAAATAACTAAGATGAATTTATATCGCAGAAGAAGTTTTCAGGCCAGCCTGCTTCTGCTGCTGGCGGGCATGGTTGCGCTGAGCGCGGCAGTTGTCGCGCAGCGCCGCAAGTCGCATAAACTGCGGGCTACGGCGTTGCTGGAACTCACCACAGATTCTTCCGGCAAAAGCAAAGCCCAGCTCATTCCCATCGCCATTCTGGACGAAGGCAGCTTCCATGATGCCGGACTCTACAAAGCTGCGCCCAGGCCGTTCGCGCTGCAGCCCGGAGTGGTCTACGAAGCGCAGCAAACCGGGACGGTGCTTGGTTATGTCACGGTGAGCAGCGCCTTCAAGCAGGGGATATGGATTGGACAAGGCGAGTGGCAGCCGGTGCGTCCCGCCGAAGCCAAGGCCACGCCTGCTCCCGCGCCTTCTGCTGACGAGCGGCCGGTATTGCGCCGCCCGGGCAGCGCTCCGGCAGCAACGCCGGTTCCTTCGCCCACGCCCGCCGTCACGCCCAGTCCATCACCCGCTGAGACCGGCGCTGCGCCCGCTCCCGACGAGCGGCCTACCTTGCACCGCTCCACCGGCAGTCCAACGGCAACACCGACCCCTGCGCAGGCGGCGCCCACTCCACCGCCTGATACAGATCGTCCCGTGCTGAAGCGGCCAGGCTCCACCCCAGGCTCCACCGATGACAAGGCCGCCGCCACGACTACCCAGCCTGCTCCAACAAAAGCGGCGACGGCAGTTCCGGTGCTGGGTCCGGGAACTCATGTTCTGGTCGCAGTATCCGACGAGCAATCGCTTGACATGCGTTCCTATGAATTCTCCTGGAAGCCGGGAGAGAAGGCGGCGGTTGACGTCAAGATGCGCCGGCTGGCGCTGGCACAGTTGCCGCGCGAAACGCCTCCGCTTACCGACAGCTCGCTCAAGAACGTAAGCATACGCGGCTTTGACCTGGACTTGAGCAATGACGCGGTGGTGGTTCTCACCGCGGAAGCCGCGGCAAAGCCGC
>JBGPLR010000468.1:0-3294 GCA_041486545.1 Terriglobia bacterium | reverse complement strand
ATTTCACCATGGACGACCACCTTTCCGCGTGCGTGCGCGAGGTGTTCGTCCGCCTGCATGAAGAGGGACTGATTTATCGCGGCAAGTACATCGTGAACTGGTGCCCGGGCTGCATGACCGCCATTTCTGACCTGGAAGTGAAGCATGAGGACATCATCGGCAAGCTTTACCAGATCCGCTATCCGCTGGCCGATGGTGAGAGTAAAGACAAGACAAAGTTCATCACCGTGGCCACCACGCGTCCGGAAACCATGCTGGGCGATACGGCGATTGCTGTGAACCCGAAAGATGCGCGTTACACAGCGCTGGTGGGGAAGATGGCGATCCTGCCACTGATGGACCGTCCAATTCCCATCATCGCCGACGATTACGCTGATCCGCAGTTCGGGAGCGGCGCGGTGAAGGTGACGCCGGCGCACGATCCTAATGACTTCCAGATCGGCCTGCGGCACAAGCTTGAGCAGATTGACGTGCTGGACGAGACCGCGCACATCAACGAAAACGGCGGCCCCTACAAAGGCCTGGATCGTTACGCCGCGCGGGAAAGGATTCTCAAGGACCTTGAAGAGCGCGGCCTGCTCGTAGGAATCAAAGACCACGTCATGGCCGTTGGCAAATGCGATCGCAGCAAGGACGTGGTGGAACCGCGGCTCTCCATGCAATGGTTCGTGGCTGTGAACAAACAGCCCAATCATACCGGGTTAAGCCTGGCCGGAGCGGCGAAGAAGGTGGTGGAAGACGGCCACATTCGCTTTACGCCCGCGAACTACAAAGCGATTTATCTCCAATGGATGGAGAACATCTACGATTGGTGCATCTCCCGGCAACTTTGGTGGGGACACCGCATTCCCGCATGGCATTGCGCCGCGTGCAAGGAAATCACCGTGGCCCGCGAAGCGCCCAAAAAGTGTGCGAAGTGCGGCAGCGCGGAGCTCACGCAGGATACTGACGTGCTGGACACCTGGTTTTCGTCCGCTTTGCTGCCGTTCACCACGCTGGGATGGCCCAACGCCACGCGCGATCTCGAAGTGTTCTATCCCACGCAACTGTTGGTCACCGGCTTTGACATTCTGTTTTTCTGGGTAGCGCGCATGATCATGATGGGCAGCCACTTCATGCTGCCTCCCCAGCGCCCAGCTTTAACAGGCGAAAAGGGCAAGACCGCTGACCAGCTTCTGGCGGAGTGCGTGCCTTTCCGGGAAGTGTACATACACGCCCTGGTGCGCGACGCGGATCGCCAGAAGATGTCCAAGACCAAGGGCAACGTGATCGACCCGATTGAGGTCACGGAGAAGTACGGCACAGACGCGGTGCGCTTTACGCTGGCGTCCATGGCGTCACCGGGCACCGACATAGCTTTCAGTGAGAGCCGCACGGAAGGGTATCGCGCGTTCGCCAACAAGATCTGGAACGCCGCGCGCTTTGTGTTCATGAACCTGGATCGGGCAGGTGGCAGCCTGACCTCCGGCGCGCCTCCGGACGAACTCCAGCGCCTGGAAAACCGCTGGATTTACTCGCGGTTTTACCGCGTCGCCGGACAGGTGAACAGCGCGCTGTCGGAATATCGCTTTGACGAAGCCGCCAACACCATCTATCAGTTTTTCTGGGGCGATTTCTGCGATTGGTACCTGGAGATTATCAAGCCTCGGCTGTTAGGCGCTGAAGCGGAAGCACGTCCGGCGCTGGCTTTCCTGGGAGACGTGTTTGAAGGCTCGCTGCGCCTGCTTTCGCCGTTCATGCCGTTCATCACCGAAGAAATCTGGCATGCGATGTATGAAGGGAATCCGCCAAAGAAATCGATTGCGCTGGCAAGATTCCCAGAACTCGACAAGCAGTGGATCAACGATCAGGCTGAAGAACAGATGGCGCTACTGCAAGAGTTGATCGTGACTGTGCGCGACATGCGGGCCAAAGTGAAGGTTGAGCCCAAGGTGAAGACGCCGGTACAGATCCATGCCGCGAAGGCCATCCAGACATTGATCGAAGAGAACCGTCGCCTGGTCGAGCGGCTGGGCAGCATCGACGGGATTGAATTCTCTGCTGCCTCATTGGCCCAGGTATCCGGCGCGCGGACCACGCCGAAGTTTGAAGTGGTGCTCAAGTACGAGCAGAAAATTGACGTGCCTGCCGAACGGGAGCGGCTCACAAAAGAACTGGCCAAGCTGGAAGGCGAACTGGCCAACAACAAAAAACAACTGGGAAACGAACAGTTCCTGGCCAAAGCTCCGCCGAAAGTGGTGGAAGGCATGCGGCAGCGCGGCCAAGAATTGGAAATCTTGATCAAAAAGATCAGGGATGCTTTAGACAAGCTGGGGTAAGCTGTCTTATTGAGTATCGGTCTCGAATAGGAAAGGAGATCAGTGAACGCGCTGCAAAAGACGCTCTCGATCATTGCGTTTTTGGCCTTGTCCACGCAGACGGTGCGCCACGCATACTTACTTGGGTTTGAGCCGAGGACCTCAGTGCTGGACAGGTTCGATCAACCTCTCAAAGGCGATATCAGCCGCGCCCAATCCTTGGAGGAACTGGTCAGTCGTTATGAGCCGGTGCGCAAACAGACGGATGAGGCCCGGCAGCAGTTGTCGAAAGCCGGCAAGACCCCGGGCTATACGGAAGAGAGCCAGACCGAACCTTATAAATCCGAGAAGGCGCTCCGCGAGGCAATTACCGAGTGGGAAGGAAGGTCGAAGGAGATCCGTGAGCTGAGGGTCTATTGGGGTGTTGGCTTTGTATTCTTTGTTCTTGGCGCATTAGCGTACCGAACGCTGGGCCGTTGGTCTGGTCTCACGCTCCTGATCGCTGCGTTCGCCGAGTTCATTTGCTGGACAAGCCCGAGCTTCCTTGGAAACGGTCGCGAATTCGATAGATTGCTGGTCAACAAGTTGGTTCTTTCGGTTCTTTCGCTCATCTTGCTGGTAGCGGTGATCTGGCGGGGCCGCATTTTCTACGATCAAGGAGGGCAATCGGCAGGATAGCCTATGGATTGGCACAGCCGCAGAATCAGCGCCATTCTTGAACACGCGTTGCTGGAGGACCACGCCACCAGCGACGCGACTTCGCGCGCCTGCATTGACCCGCAGCAGCGGGCTACGGCCACCATCCTGGCCAAGCAGGACTGCGTGATTGCCGGCGTGGGGGCCGTGGCCCGCATCCTGGAGCTCTACGAGCGGCTGGACCAGCACGTGATCGGCCACCCGGAAGTCATCAGCCACGGAGAAATCTTTGACGGCGTGCGCATGCGCAAAGGCCAGGTGATTGCCGTGGTCCGGCACAACGCGCGCGTGCTGCTCTCCT
>JBGPLR010000467.1:0-3306 GCA_041486545.1 Terriglobia bacterium | reverse complement strand
TCCAGCACCACGTACTTGCCTTTGTAGTCAGAAAGACTGCGCTGCTTGCCGTTGCTGTCCACGGACGTGAAACCGGGTGCTGGTTCGCCCACCCTGGCCGCGTGGGCCAAAGTCAAAAGGGAAACGACTCCCAAAGTCACCAGAGTGTAGCGAAGTTTGGTCATGGGTCCTCCTGGAACTTGCGCGGAATTTATTTTATCGCTTTTGCGGCAGCGACGGGAGCTTCCAGCCGGTAAGCCGAGCCATCGGCCAGCACCAGCACTCCGCGCAAAACGGCGATAGGCTTGGTCAGCAGGTCAGACTTCCGCAGCGCGATGGCCGCTCCCCGGGGCTGCACCCGCAGCAACTGCGGCGCGGGATTATCAATTTGGTCGGGATCAAGCGGGAAGAACATGGCCTTGTTGATCGGCTTGCCGGCGTCAATGGTCAGCACAAAATTGCTTTTTTGCGATTCTGCCCGGGCCTTCCAGGTTTTCGGCCAGGGCGCGGGGAGCGTCTTCTCGGTTTCAGAAAAAATCTTGGCGGTGGCTGGATTGTCCTTGACCGCTTGGGTCACGTGCAGGGCGAGCGCCAGATTGGCCTTATCGGGGATGCAGACTTCGCGGCAGATCAGCCATTTGGCTTCCACTTCGATGGTCAGCGCCTTGCCGCCACCGACGGCCTGCGGAGCGCGGAGCGGGACCATCAGCAGGACGTCATCGTGATAGCCGTAGTCGGCGATCATCGCGGAATTCTGCATGCGTTCCGGCCGCGGCCAGCGAACGTCGCCGGCGCTGAATCCGCCCGGCAATTGCCACTTGAAACTGGGGGGCTGGCCGGAGTCGCCGGGGTTGATCCAATAAATGTGCCAGCCTTTCTCCAGCATGAAGTGCACGCCCAGCATGGTTTCCCCGCGGTAAGTCACGGAAGCCTGCCGCGACAATAGTTCCACGCGCGCATGTTTGGCCTGGACGGGCTGGGCGAACACACTTTGCCCGGACAACAGGTATGCCAAAGACATCAGGAAGCAAGCTATTCGCATCAGGACTCCATTTTAAATTAGAGACTGTGGCAGTTAGACGCGAGCCCGGCATGCGCGGCGAGCGGCCAGCTTCAGGTGCAGAAGAACCTTGGTGGGCGACGCGAATCGTAAGCGGTTTGGAGCGCAGCGACAAAAAAAAGCGCACCGGCGAACCGGTGCGCTCATGGTTGTAAGGTTTTGGTTGAGGTTTAGGGCAGCACGTAGCGCATGCTGACGAAGCCCATTCCCAGGTGGGCGTTCTTCGGCGCGCCGGTGGGTACAAACCACGGTGACCGAGTAACGTAAGAACCCTGGGTGACCAGCAGGACGGCGCCGTACTGCGGGTTCTTCCAGAAGGTTTGTGTCCATTCAAACGAGCCTTCCTGAATGGCCCGGTTCATGATGCTGGCAGTAGCGGCATTCGGAGCGCCGAACCCGATGTTGGGCTGGGCCGCCAAGGTGAGGTCTTTGAAGAAGCTGCGCTGGAAATAAGCTCCGCCGTAGTAAAACCCAAATTGGGTTTTCGAGCCTGCCTGGGCCTCAACGCCTAGCAGGGCCGTGCCGGAGCGCACCATGGAGATGGCGACGTCGCAACCACCCGCGGCGCCGGGAGTGCAGGTCCCGCCAGCGATGGCCGGTACCGGGGCAATTACAGCTTGCGGTCCCATGCCGATCAGATAGCGGCCGATGCCAGTTCCCCACATGCCGCTTCCCAGCACACGCAAGCCTTTAAACACCTCATAGTTTAGGGCCGCCTGCATTCCTGCGCCGATTTTCGTATGTTTGGAGAAGGTCGCTGCCGCCAGCGTAGGCACGATTGCAGTTTTGGCCGAGGTCATGAGGCCGCCAGCTTCAAAGTGGAACTTTCTTCCGCCCAGCGTGCTGTCATAGGCCATCTTGCTCATGAGATCGGGATAGGCGTTGGGAGCGCCGGGTACTGCGGCATTGTCAAACTGACCGCCGAGCGCGGCATTGAAGGCCGAAGGAAATATGACTTCGTTGCCCTGGCCAATGAACTGCTGCGCGTTTTCCATGGCCACGCCCCACTGGAACTTATCGTTGAAGTGGCGAATCAGGCGAAATTCGTTGGCGCGGGTGTAATTGAGGCCCACGTGGGTTTGCGCGTCATCACCAATGGTGATCGCCAGATCGGAGGGCATCGGCGACATGCCGGTGCGGTTAGGCGTCAAGAGGCCCCAGGTTTGTCCACCCAGGAACTCCCACTTGCCGCGCTTCAAGTCCACCCAGTACACGCGCAGACGGTTGGTGTGACTGTTGGAGGTCACAAACACGTTGGCGGCATCGTTGCCGTTGAAGTCGCCTTCCAGATACCCCAGGATATTGTTTTCGCCATACTTGCCGGCGACTTTCAGGCTGTAGCGCGAGTATTGTCCGGTGGAGCGGAACTCGGTGAGATGCCCTGCCGGCGTGTTGCTGAACGGGATAGACCAGAAGTTGGTGGCGGAAACGTTGCCGGTGTTGGTGGAGCGGAATACGTTTTGGAATTCCACGAAACCGCCGGGTGTAAATTCGGTCCCGCCGATGCGGAAGGACAGAGGCGACTCTTTCGGTTTTTCCTTGTCGGCCTGGACCGCCGTCGCAACTGTGACAGGCGAGGCAGTTCCGGTCCGCAAAGCGGCTTCCGCCACATGCGGCGTGCCGGCGTTCCTTTCGTCCAGCGCTTGTGTCAAGGTTTCTATCTGGTGTTGTTGCTGCGAAATCTGTTTCTGCTGCGCGGCAATGGCCTCGCGCAACGCTTTCAGCTCGTCGGCAACAGTGGGACTGCTGGGTGTGCTGGTCTGGGCCAGAGCCATTCCGGTCGCCAGCACAAGGAAACTAATTTGACGTAAAAACTTCATGAACCCTCCTCGCTCACTCACCAATTCAGATTGGAATCGTGACCCTGACCAGAAAATTTTCGGGGTCCGGCTGCATTGCACACTTGTAGCTCAGAACTTGCTTAAGAAATGCGGCGCATATTTATAACACTGAGGTTTCAGGGGGTGTCAATAATTCTTCGTGAAGATTTGATGGCCGGTGAAAGCTCAACATTGAATGAATCTTCCAAAGTTTGGAAGACTACCAGGACATTCTGCGATGCTGTCGGCAGGTCTAAAGGAAATCAGAGCTTTGTTCTTGCTATTAACTTTGGAATTGAAATCCGAGGTTTGGAAGACGCGAGCCCGGCGTGCGCGTCGAGCGGCTGGTTCCAGGTGCAGAAGAATCTTGGTGGGCGACGAGATTGGTCAGCGGTTTGGAGCGCAGCGACATTTTCTGGGTTGCCACTCTGAGACGCGAGCCCGGCG
>JBGPLR010000466.1:0-3320 GCA_041486545.1 Terriglobia bacterium | reverse complement strand
AATTGTTGGAAGAGGCTTACAACTCTTAGCCGCGAATCAAAACGAATTTGCGCGAATCACACAAAGACAAGCTTGCCATTCGTGTTCATTCGCGTCTATTCGCGGCTGACAAAGCTTTTTCCAACCCCTCCACGCTCTCCACCGGCGGCTGACACGTGAAGTTACTGCACACCACGGCCACGGTCTTGCCTTCCTTGATCGCCGGTAAGTTAGGAATGGTCTCTGCCAATGCTGGAGGCAGCATCTGCGGCACGGCTTCGCCTTGGGGAAGATGTAGGACGGATTTATTCAGTCCAAAATGCTTCAGCGCCGCGGCCTTCAGCCGCTCCGCCTGCGGGCCGCTGCCGACGATGACGATCTGCACGTGCGGGCGCAGATACATGTCCAGCGCAATGGCATAGGTGGAAGCAAACAGCCCATAATGCTCGGCGATCCCGGCAAAGGCTTTCAGCGTGTCTTCAGCAACCTTGTGATACCTGGCGTCATTGGTCCATGCGTGCAGGCGCAGCAGAGCGATCGCTGCCGCCGGATTGCCCGCCGGAGTCGGCGAATCCTGCAGTGGCTTGCGTCGCGCCGCCAGCGCGCCCAGAACAATGCCGTCGCCCGCGTTCGGCCCCGCAGACATATCAAAGAATCCGCCTTCGTGGGAATCATGGAAGCGGGTGATCATGGCGTCGGCAATCTTCTGCGCGAAGTGGAAGTAGCTTAGATCGGCGCTGGCTTCATAGGCGTCCAGGCAGGCGATGACCATGAAAGCGTAGTCATCCAGCACGCCGGGGACTTTGCGTTGGGCGGCCTGCGGGTCAGAGTAAGCGATCACGTGCTGCAAGCTGCCGGAGGCATTCCAGCCTTCGGCAAGAATGCGGTCCAGCGAGCGCAGGGCAAATTTGCGCGCATTATCGAGCCCAAGAACACCTGCTGCTTTGAGGTACGCTGAGATGCACAGCGCGTTCCAGCCCACGTAAACCGTCTTGTCCACAAAGGGCGTGGGACGCAGCAGCCGCGCGGCGTACATTTTCTTTTTGGCGGAAACCAGAATCGCCGCAACTTCCTGGTCTGTCTTTTTGAGGCGCGTGGCGATCTCGTCAATCGGAACGCGCAGATACAGCACGTTCTTTTCGGGATTGTGGTGCATCTCGCCCACTTCGCCAATGTCATAGTGCAGCATGGCCACTTGCAGTGCGTCATTGTCCGTGCCCAGCGCAGCCTGGGCTTCGTCCAGGGTCCATGTGAAGTAGTCGCCGTCGTCGTCCAGAGAGTAGTCGGCGTCCTGGGAAGCGTAAAATCCGCCGTGCGGCTGGTCGGTGAGCCATTCGTCCATCCAGCGGACCATGTCGCGGGCCACCGCAGCGAAGGTTTCGTTGCCGGTCAACTGGTAGCCGTGGACGTAATTCTTGAGCAGCTCAGAATTGTCGTACGACATTTTTTCGAAGTGCGGCACAATCCAGTGCTCGTCCACCGAGTAGCGATGGAACCCGCCGGCCAGATGGTCATATACGCCGCCTTCAGCCATCTTCTCCAGCGTGAAGCTCACGGTGTCACGCAGCAGGGAGTTTCCGGTTTCGGCGTAGCGCTGCATCAGCATGTCAGTGGCGCTGGGATGAGGAAACTTGGGCGCGGAGCCGAAGCCGCCGTGGTCGGGATCGAACAATTTCATGGCTGACGCCACCATGCTCTCTATCAACTCCGGCCGCAGCGGCCCGGATTTGCCGGTGAAGCCTTCCGACTGGCTGATGGCGCCCATCACGCTCTCGGCTGATTCCAGCACGTCAGAATGTTTTTCCTGGTAGCTGCGCGCCAACGTCAGCAGCACGCGACGAAAGCTGGGCCGGCCTTGAACATCCTGCGGAGGAAAGTACGTCCCAACATAAAACGGTTTGCCTTCCGGGGTGAGAAACCCGGTGAGCGGCCACCCGCCTTGCCCGGTGATGGCCTGCGCCGCGGTCTGGTAGCGGCTGTCAACGTCAGGACGCTCGTCGCGGTCCACCTTGATGGCGATGAAATGCTCATTGATGATGGCCGCCACTTCGGTGTCGTCATAGGACTCGCGGTCCATCACGTGGCACCAGTGGCACCACACGGCTCCGATGTCCAGCAGGATGGGCTTGTTCTGATCCCGTGCCTTCTCAAACGGCTCCGGCCCCCACCCATGCCACTGGATGGGCTGGTGCATGGCCGAACGCAGGTAAGAAGAAGATGCGTTGGCCAGCGCGTTCAATGGATGCGCAGCGGTTTCGGGGGATTTCGAACTCATGGCAGTAGTGTAGTCGCGATCACGGGCAGGCTCCTAGCGTTTGCGGCCAGGGGACGGGTTTTGGCTTGGCATCCTTATCTCCAAGCGCCTTCGCCCAAAAAGCTTGACTCTGTGTTTTCTGTGGTTCCGGCTTTGTCCGGCCTGATCTGTGTCATCAGTGAGAATCAGTGGTAAGGTTTTTGTTCAGAATTTTGAGAAATCCGGCTTGCGTCGTTGCATGAATGCCATCATGGCTTCGCGGGCTTCCGGGGCCTGCAGCAGCTCGGCGAACTGCTGGCCTTCGCGCGACATGGTTTCCGCAATCGCGTTGGCCTGGCCGCGCTTGAGCAGCGACTTGGTGGCGCGCAACGCAGCCGGAGGCTTCTCCGCCAATCGCTGGGCGTTGCCCAGGGCGGCTGCGGCGAGTTCGCCATCGAGATAGACTTCATTCACCAGTCCCCAGTCGCGTGCCGTGGTGGCGCTGAACGGCTCGCCAAAGAAAATAAGTTCCGCGGCGCGGTGGAGCCCCATCTGCGCCGGCAGAATCAGGCTGGAAGCCGCCTCCGGACACAGCCCCAGGTTCACGAAGGGCAGCTGGAAGCGCGCGCTGGCCGCCGCGTACACCAGGTCGCAGTGCAGCAGCATGGTAGTGCCGATCCCCACGGCTACGCCGCCCACCGCGGCCACCACCGGCTTGTGCATTCCGGCCAGCACCTGCAGGAATTGCACGGCCACGCTGGGCTCGCCCGGTTTGGCGGCGGCAAAATCCATCAGGTCATTGCCGGCGGTGAAGCAATCGGCGGTGCCGGTGAGCAGCACAACGCGAACGGTGGTGTCGGACTCAGCCTTGCGCAAGCCGTCCGTCATGGCCAGGTACATGGCCTGGGTTAGAGCGTTCTTTTTTTCAGGACGATTCAGGCGAATCGTCAGCACCTGGTTCTTAATTTCCACCAAAACCTGGTTTGACATAAGAGCTCCCGGAAGGTTGCGATACGAGCAGTGTTGAAACGGATCTGAACGTTTTTCAACCGCACAATTACGCCAAGTCTAGCGCTACCGCCAAGGCACGGTCCAACTCAGCGACTTT
>JBGPLR010000465.1:0-3348 GCA_041486545.1 Terriglobia bacterium | reverse complement strand
CTTGCTCGCCGTCAACGCCAGCGACCCCATTGTCCGGCCATGAAATCCGCCGAGGAACGCGATGATGCCAACACGTCCGGTCACGTAGCGCGCCAGTTTGAGGCAGGCTTCGATCGCTTCGGTGCCGGAGTTGCCGAAGAACGACTTCACGCCGCCGCGAATCGGCACGATCGCGGCGAGCTCCTCGGCCAGTCGCACCTGCGGCTCGTAGTAGAAGTCCGTGCCGGACATGTGGATCAGCTCGCCCGCCTGCTTCTGGATGGCGGCCACCACTTCCGGATGGCAATGACCGGTGGAGCACACAGCGATTCCGGAGGAAAAATCCAGAAACTCGTTGCCGTCAACGTCTTCAATAATGCAGCCGCGGCCGCTCTTGGCCACCAGCGGATAGGAACGGGTATACGAAGGCGAAATGTACTGTGCGTCGCCCTTCAGGATTCTCTGGGCATTGGGCCCCGGCAGTTTGGTGCGAATCTTTGGTCCAGCGCTAATCGAAGGCGCCGCGGGAGTCATGGTCGTGGTCGGCATAAGTCATCCTCTTTGGAAAAACGGTTGCGTGTGAATGCATTCGGCTTTGTTCAACAAAGCTGAAGGAAAACAGAGGGGGGACTTGCTGCCAGGGATTAGTCGCCGGCGAAGAGGTTGGCGCGCGCGTGCGAAGGCAGCACCGCCAGGTAGCGGCGCGGGCAGACCAGAAAATCCACCCAGCACGCCAGGGAACGCTCCGGCGAGTTGAGTGAAAACCAGGATGTGCGCGCATTCCTCATAGGTCAGTCTCCATTATACCGCGAAAATGCGCGGCTTTTGGCGGTTACTATGGTGCCGTTCGCTGCCCAATTGGCGCCTTTCGCATTTTTCGCATCGCCAACCCTACGGTGCGCGTCAGATGATAGTAGTTTCCGTCATGAGTCCAGCCAACGGTTCCCAACATCGTGTCCGCATGATCACGGCTTTTGCCGTGCTCTATGTGCTGTGGGGCTCCACTTACCTGGCGATGCGGATCATTGTGCGGGACATGCCGCCGTACGTGGCCGGGGCCGTCCGCTACCTGATTGCCGGGCCCATCATGCTGGTGGCGTGCGCCATGGCCGGACGCAAGATCCGCCTGACGCGCGGGGATTTTCTCCGTCTTCTGGTGATTTCAGTCCTGCTGCTGTCTCTGGGGAACATTGGCGTGCTGTGGGCGGAAGAATATGTGTCCAGCGGCCTGGCGGCGCTGATTGTAGCGCTGGTTCCCATCTGGGTGGTGATGATTGAAGCCTGGATCTTCCGCGCTGGACGCATGACCGCGCAAGGCCTGCTGGGCCTGACGCTGGGCATCGGAGGCTTGGTCGTCTTGCTCTGGCCGCGCATCGCCGCCGGCACTCATCTCTCGCGCCTGGAGCTGTTTGGCGCAGCGATTCTGGCGGCAGCGTCTTTCGCCTGGGCGCTGGGCTCAGTCTTTTCCCATCGCTTTCAGCTCAGCGTGGGCGTGTTTGCCGCCGCCGCTTGGCAAATGACCCTGGGCGGCGCAGTCAATGCCCTGGTGGCCGGCGCCACTGGCCAGTTTCAGCACACCCGCTGGACCGCCCCTGCACTGGAGGCCATTGCTTACCTGGTGGTGTGCGGATCATGGATGGGATACACCGCGTATATCTGGCTGCTGGAACATGTGCCCACCCCGAAAGTTGCGACCTACGCCTACGTGAACCCCATCATCGCCGTGTTCCTGGGCTGGCTGATCCTGCGCGAAAAGGTGGACGCCTACATGTTCGTGGGCACGGCGATCATTATCGGGTCGGTGGCGCTGGTGAATACCTCAAAACTGAAGCGCGTGGAGAGCCGAGCGCCTGAGAATGCAGAGTTGCCTGCGGTGGCGGGGGACTGAAGGCAGCTGCTCTTTTGCCACTGATTCACTGAATCGGATTAGCCGCGTTAGGTTGGTCGGGGGTTGAATCTACAGCTTCAAGCATCAAGAACTCAACCAGAGCCCGACGCCTTTCTGCTGAGTCAGAAAGAATATGACTCCAGTATCCTTGATCAGATATGAGGCTTTGAAGCTTGTTTTCGAATCCCAATGAGGCGGCCATCGCTTCGATCTTGCGCTCGTTCGGATACAGCCAAAGCACTCCACATTCATCGAATGCAAAATACTCTTCAGTTTCGGGATTGCGAATGCAGATTTGGTGTGTAGAATCTGTCAAAACGAAATCGCGAAACATTTCGAACGCTCTTACAACCGCACCCTTTTTGCACGTTCCGTAGTAGCGCGACCACGGGTCGCCATTGGCGGAAGGCTGGTCTTGCTCAACCTTGAGAAGAACCGCGACTTCGTCTGGGAAATCCGCCATCCACTTCAGCATTAAGTCCGCGAGAGGTGCGGGATCCGATGACCAGCACGGGATGCGGACTTTCCCGGAAGGCGCAACTTGTACGAAGTAAAAGGGCTTCGGGCAATAGTTGGGAGCAGCAGCTTTGCCTAGCGGGCCATCGGGATACAGCGCATCTCTGCCAGGCATCCTACTTCCTCTTCCATCTGATCCCATCTTTGGTGTCTTCCACTGCAATTCCCGCCTCGGTGAGCTGCTTGCGGATGGCGTCGGACTTGGCGAAGTCGCGGGCTTTCTTGGCGGCGTTGCGCTCGGCGATGAGCCGCTCAACGTCCGTATCGGCAATTACATCAGCTGAGATCTCCGATCCTTCCAGCTTGCCTTGCGATTTAGCCCATGCTGCGACGCGCGCAATCTTCTCCGCGTCGTCGTCTTTGAGGACGGCAAAGATCTCGTCGAACTGCTGCAGCGCGGCCAGCAGCGGGGCTTTGTCATCTTGTTTCAGGCCGCCCTGGTCGGCAACGGTGTTGGCTTCGCGGACCATATCAAACATCGCCGCCAGCGCGCGGGCGGTGTTCAAGTCGTCTTCCATGCCGGCGCGCATCTCGCGCTGCGTCTTGTCCGCGAGCTCTTGTATTGCAGCGTTCTTTCCCGGCACGAGCTGGGCTCTTTCAATGCGCGACTTGAATTCGCGCAGGCGTTCCACGGATTTTGCGCCCTGCTCCAGCCCGGCGAAAGTAAAGTTGAGCTGCTTGGTGTAAGGAACGGAAGTCAGCAAGAAACGAATCGCCGACGGCTTGTGGCCTTTCAGAACCAGATCGCGCAACGTATAAAAGTTGCCTTCGCTCTTGGACATTTTCTTGCCTTCCACCAGCAGGAAGCGGACGTGCATCCAGAAGCGCGCAAATGTCTTTCCGCTGAGCGCCTCGGATTGGGCGATCTCATTTTCATGGTGCGGGAAGGTCAGGTCTTCGCCGCCGGCGTGCAGATCAAAGCTGTCGCCCAGATATTTCATGGACATCACGGAGCACTCTATGTG
>JBGPLR010000464.1:0-3349 GCA_041486545.1 Terriglobia bacterium | reverse complement strand
GCGTGCCGTAAATCTCATGGTTCCAGCGCAAGGCCAACTGCAGGAGCTTGGCGCCAGCAGGCGCATTGGCAAAGCCCGGTTTGCCTGCCTTGTTCGCTTGGGTGGGGCCTTCGCCGTTGTTGAATAGCCGGTGTGTAGTGTCGATTTGCGGGTTATTCTCCATCACGTTCATGGCCTGGACGAGCGCATGGTCGCTGAAGATGACGAAGTCGGTATCCGAGCCCGGCTTCCACGCGCCGTACTCGAACCATCCTTTGTCGGTGCCGCCGCGCTGCATGTAATCGAAGTAGCGCTGCGCGTTACCGCTCCAGCCCGTGGTGCCCGGACCAATTTGCATGACCGCGGCGTCGCTGATGCCCTCGGAGAGCAGCGTCTCTCCCAGGTCGGCGACAAATCGCTGGAACTGCGCCCGATCAAAGAAGGGAAGCGGTACGCGCAGGCCGTCAGGGTCTCCTTCAACGGCGAGTTTGAGCCGGTCGCGGTCCACGTTCCACTGTGGTAGATCTTTGTGCATGCTTACCTTGGATTCATCGAACGTGGCCTTCGCCAACCGGCAGTTATTTTCTCGCCTTCACCCGCTCCAGCACGAACTTATCCAACGCCACCAACAGCTCCTCGCGATTGGAATACGGCCCCGGCTGATATCCCTTGGAACTGATGCCTTGCTGCGCCATGTCGGAAAGCGCCCAGTCCTGCCTGTTAGTGATGTCCCAGAATTCAATGGCGTCCCAGGGATTGAAGTTGGCCTTCTTGATCTCGTCCGGATGGAAGTGCCACTCGCAGATGATTTCTGTGTGGTCGACAGCGCGCGGCCACATGGTGAACGTCAGCATGTAGTCGGGATGCAAATTGAGAAAGAAGTTGGGCAACAGGCAGTAGTAGTAGACGTGGCGCTGGTCGTCTCCGTTCAGACCTGGCAGCGCGCAGCGATTCGTCGCACCGTCCATGGTCAGGCTCTTCACGCCTCCGCGCAAGTCCATCCGTCCGCCGAGATACGTCGGCTGCGGCGGCTCGTTGTCGCCGCTCATGTAGTGTGACTGCTTGTTCAGCAGCGGGTGAACAATGGGACAGTGCAGGCATTCGGAATAATTCTGGATGATCAGCTTCCAGTTGGCTTTCAGCTGATACACGCGCCGTTCGACGAGTTGCAGTTCGTCCATGCGCCAAGGGCGGAACTTTGTGTCGAGACCCGCAAGATGTACTGCGAAGGGCATGGGCCGCGCGGCAAGATTGATGAAGATGTGGCCGTCCCAAATCTCAGAGGCCACGGAGTTCAGCGGGTAATCGGCCTCGCGGAAGCCCTGGACTTTCTCCATATGCGGCGCGTTGGCCAGCGTGCCGTCCAGCTTGTATGTCCACGCGTGATATTGGCACTGGATGCGTCCGGCGAACTTGCCTTCATGCTCCGCGCAGAGCAATGTCCCGCGATGGCGGCAGACGTTGTGGAAGGCGCGGACGCGGCCTTGTTCGTCACGCGTGATAATCACGCTGGCATTGCCGACTTCACGGACGAAATAGTCGCCGGCGTTGGGAATCTGGCCGGTGCGTCCGGCGCACAGCCACATGTCAAAGTGGATGGATTCCATCTCGCGCTGGAACCATGTTGGGTCCGTGTAATAGCGCTGGGAAAGCGTCATGGCTTCCGAGACGGTGACTTCCGGGCGCGTGTTGGAGTAAGGCGTAGACATCAAGAACCTTCAAATAGATCAGATGATCCGGTGATCGGTTGATCGGGTGATCCTAGTTGCCATGCATTATTGTAAGACGAGTGGCGATAGACTGCCGCCGCTCTTCTCCGCGTCTCCGCGATGAAAGTGTTTCTACCGGCGCAACTCTTTCAGGATCTCCCTCGCCGCGTTCGCTCCCGAGCCGCCCGTCAGTCCCGCGCCGGGATGTGTCCCCGATCCGCATAAATACAGGTTCTTGATCGGCGTGCGATATTGCGCCCAGTCCAGCAGGGGACGCATGGTGAAGAACTGGTCCAGCGCCAGCTCGCCGTGGAAGATGTGTCCGCCGGTGAGCCCGTAGGTTTCCTCCAGATCTTTTGGCGTGATGATCTGTCCAGCTTCCACCAGGTCCCGTATGTTGGGCGCGTACTCGCTCAGCTTGGCGATCACGGTTTCGCCCAGCGCCGCGCGTCGGCTGTTCCAATCGCCACTTGTGAGTTTGAATGGCGCGTACTGCACGTAAATCGACATCACGTGCTTGCCGGCTGGCGCCAGCGACGAATCCGTGAGCGACGGAATGGCGACTTCAAGATACGGATGCGGCGAGAAGCTGCCGTACTTTGATTCGTCGAACGCGCGCTCCAGGTAGTCAACCTCCGGACCAATGTGTATGCGGCCGCGCAGAGCGTTGTCGGTTTTCGCATTGACGCTGGCGTTAGCCAGCGCTGTGAACTTGGGAAGCGATGAAAGCGCCAGATTCACCTTGGCCACCGTGCCGGCCATGCGGACGTTCTGCAGCTTCATCACGAAATCCGGCGTCAGGTGCGTCGGGTCTACCAGTTTGAGCAGCGTGCGCCGGGGATCTGCATTGGAGATCACCGCTTTCGCCAAGATCTCTTCGCCATCGGTGAGTACCACGCTGGTGGCCGCGCCATCTTTCACGCGGACTTCTTTCACTTCCGCGCCGGTGCGGATCTCCGCTCCGGCTTCCTTTGCTGCTGCGGACATGGCTTGAGTCACCGCGCCCATTCCACCGGCGGCGAAGCTGGCCGCGCCGGCAGGATGCGAGTCGCCGGCGGCGCGGATCAGCAACACCAAACTGCTGCCCGCCGACCACGGTCCCATCGCGGTGCCGAAGATTCCCCGCGCGGCAATCGTGGCCCGTAGAAGTTCCGTCTCAAAATATTCCGCCACCAGGTCAGCCACGGCCATGGGGCCCCAGCGCAGCACGCGATACATGTCGCGCTTGCCCAGCTTGCGCAGGGCGCGTCCGGTGGTGAGCATGGCCCAGAGGTCGGTGCGGCTGGGATCGTCAATGTTGGGCGGCGTAAGCTTCAGCGCCCGGCCGATCACGCCGCCGATCTTTCGGAGCGATTCCTGAAACTCCGGGTACTTGACGGCATCTTTCGCAGAGAATTTGCCGATCTCCTCTGCGGCCCGTTTGATGTCGTTGTAAAGGACTAACGCGCGCCCGTCAGGATGCAACGCGGTCACGCCGACGTCAGGCGTGATCAGCTTGAGGCCGAGGCGCTCCAACTGCATGTCGCGCACAACTTCCGGCAACAAGGGACCCGCCGCGTGTGCCAGCGTGGAGCAGCGGAAGCCAGGATGAAATTCTTCCGTGATGGCAGCGCCCCCGGGTTGCGCGCGGCGCTCCAGCACCAGCGGCTTGTATCCAGCTT
>JBGPLR010000463.1:0-3350 GCA_041486545.1 Terriglobia bacterium | reverse complement strand
CCGGCGACGATCGCGACGCCAAAGAAGTGGTCGCGCGTCTGATTGAAGAAATCGGGTTCGCGCCGGTGGATACCGGTGCGCTGCGCGAAGGCGGCCGCCTGCAGGAGCCGGACTCGCCTATCTATAACCAGACGTTCACGGCGCGCGAGGCCCGGGCCTTTCTCGCCCGCCACGCGCAACCGGGCCCCACGCGCGGATAAAGCGCCGCGCCTGCCATCGGCCAAACGAGCATGTGTGCAGGTGATGTCCGTCACGGCGCGCACCAGCATTTCTGTCTAAACTAAACTTGGGTTTTTCTCGAAAAACTCTTAGCTTTGAAAACCCAACCCAGCCATGGCTGAATCTTCCGCTGCAACCTCAGAACGTACTGCTCTGCCTCAGCCCGATCTTCCGCGCATGGAGTGGTCACGTGACAGCGTGATTGCTCTGGCCGTTCTGCTTCTGATTTCCACGTATCTTGTGCTGCGCTTCGCGCTGGGCTGGGCCCCCAATGCCTGGTCCACTCTCGCGCCGCTGCTGGTAGCGTTGTTGCTGGGCGTGCCGTTGCTCTGGGAGCTGTTGCGCCGGCTGGTGCATTTTGAATTTGGCGCGGATTTGATCGCCGGCGTCTCCATTGTCAGCGCCGTTTTGATGCAGGAATACCTGGTGGCCTGCGTGGTGATCCTGATGCTTTCCGGCGGGCAGGCGCTGGAAGCTTACGCAACGCGGCGGGCGTCGTCGGTGCTGCACGCGCTGGCGCGGCGCATGCCGACCATCGCCCACATCGTCCATGGAAGCAGTTTCAAGGATGTTGCCGTCGCGGAGATTCATCCCGGCGACGAACTGCTGGTGTTGCCGCATGAGATCTGCCCGGTGGACGGCGAAGTCCTGGAAGGCTACAGCCGAATGGACGAATCGTTTCTGACGGGCGAGCCGTTTGAGATGTCCAAGGCTCCGGGCGCGGGAGTAATCTCCGGCGCGGTCAACGGTGAAGCCGTGCTGAAGGTTCGCGCCACGCGTTTGCCGGAGGATTCGCGCTACGCCCGCATTCTCCGGGTGGTGAAAGAAAGCGAACAGCATCAGCCGCGCATTCGCCGCATCGGCGACCGGCTGGGCGCCTGGTACACGCCGCTGGCGCTGGCCATTGCCGGACTGGGCTGGGCGCTGAGCGGAAATCCGCAGCGCTTCCTGGCCGTAGCGGTCATCGCTACACCGTGCCCGCTGCTGCTGGCCATTCCCATTGCCATCCTGGGCGGAATTTCTTTGGCGGCCCGGAGGGGCATCGTGGTGAAAAACGCGGCCATGCTGGAGCAGATTGCCACTTGCCGCGTTTTCATCTTTGATAAGACAGGCACGCTCACCTACGGACGCCCGGCGCTGACGGAAGTGCAATGCGCTCCCGGATACGGTGAAGATGAAATCCTCTCGCTGGCCGCCAGCCTGGAAAATTACTCCCGCCACCCGCTGGCTAAAGGCATTCTGGCCGCCGCGGAAGCCCGCAAGATCGTCACTTCCGCACCGGAGAGCGTAACGGAGACTCCCGGTGATGGATTGCGCGGCACGGTGGAGACGCACAAGGTGCACATCACCGGAAGGAAGAAAGCGGAGGCGATTTATGGTGCGCTGCCCGCCTTGCCTCCGGCGGAGAGCGGGTTGGAGTGCATTGTTTTGGTTGACGGCAAGTTTGCGGCCTTGCTGCATTTTCAGGACGAGGCCCGGGAAGAAAGCTCGCCGTTCATCGGCCACCTGCTGCCCAAGCACGGCGCGGAGAAAATCGTCCTGCTTTCCGGCGACAAGGAAAGTGAAGTCCGGCACATGGCGGAACTGGTGGGAATCAGAGAGATTCATTCCGGACAAAGTCCTGAGGAAAAACTCGCGTTCGTAAAGGAAGCAACGGCGCACAGTAAGACGCTGTTCGTAGGCGACGGAATCAATGACGCGCCTGCCATGCTGGCGGCCACGGTGGGCGTGGCGCTGGGCGGCACCAGCGACGCCATCTCCGAGTCGGCGGACGCGGTGGTGCTGGATTCTTCGCTGCGCAAGATTGATGAACTCATCCACATCGGTGAGCGGATGACCAGAATTTCCCTGCAGAGCGCGGTGGGGGGCATCCTGTTGAGCGCCATCGGCATGGCGGCTGCGGCCTTGGGACATCTGTCCCCGCTCAACGGCGCTATCGCCCAGGAAGTCATTGATCTGGCTGCCGTGCTGAACGCGCTGCGCGTCACCGTCCGGCAGCGCGACCTCGCAGATTTTTGAAACGCGCGCCGAGCGGCTGCTGGCGGAAACGCGATTCGGCGAAGCAAACGGACCGGTAACAGCGATTGCCAACGTTCTTCCTGGCGTCAATCATGGGCTTCGTCATGGCCGGTGATGCACTTCTGCGTCCAGGCTCTTAAGTCTTAAACACATAAGCCTTGCTCCCCCGGGCGCTCAAATGCCCGGTATTTTGCGCCGCAAATCCCTTTTCTACCCTGTAGAAATCGGATACTATGTGGGGCAATGACCCTGGGACTCAAAAGCGCTTTTCTGCTGTTGGTGATCTACGGCATCCTGTATTTGCTGATCTTCCCGTTGCCGGAGATTGGCGCCGACTGCCTGGGAAAAGCCGCGGTGGACCATTTCATTGTTGTGACTCCCGCTTTATTCGGACTGCTCTTACTCGCTGTCTCTTTGTTCGTAGTGCCTTCGGTTCTGGGATACGGTTCCGCGCACGACGTTCTCAATAAGCTGTGCGTGCGGCTCTGCTAGCGCGGTTTGTAAGGGCATCGAGATTGCCGCCCACGGTTTGCGCCGCGGAATTCAACTGACGCGTCTTTCGGCAAGAAGACCACAAAAAAGAAGACCACAGCGGCAGGTGATAAGTTCCTGGCCGGCACGCAGCGCAACGCGGGCAGCCCGTGGACCGTTTTCGGGGGGCGTTGGTTTCCGAAGTGATCGCAGGCAGCCAAATCGCCAACCCGACCAAAGCCGCTATCGCACGTGCGCTTGAGCGGCTGCCGGGGATAGGAACACAAGCGCACGCAAAAATTTTGGAAGCTCCCGGCAACGCCCAGCATCGGGAAGTGAAAGGTGTAGCAGGTCATGAGCTATATAAGAAAGATCCTGGAGGCCGGTACGATGGTCCCCTTCGTGAGCACGGTGCTGCCTTTTGTAAAGAGAACGTTGAGCGCCGAGAGCCAGTTGCGGCTGGACCTGGTCCAGTACGGGCGGATGCTGCACCAGCAAGGTTTCGTCGCCGCCACCGACGGCAACTTGTCCGTCCGCTTGGACCGCGAGCGCGTCCTGGTCACTCCCACCGGTTGCAGCAAAGGCATGATGCAATCCGACGACATGGTCATCGTCAACCTGGAAGGCGAAAAGCTGAGCGG
>JBGPLR010000462.1:0-3363 GCA_041486545.1 Terriglobia bacterium | reverse complement strand
GAGAATAACGCGGCGAAGACGCTGGCCATGGGAGAACAAGTCCTGGTCCTGGATCCCAATGATCCTGTCGCGCTGGCGCTGACCGCCACTGTGTTGTCGGACAACTTGAGCGACGCCGATCCTGACCGCCCGAAGAAGATCGCCGAGATCCTGAAAAACGCCGCCCACGCCTTGGAGACCGTTGACACCGGGATGGCTACGCCGGCCAATTCAAGCCCTGAGCAGATCGCGGCTTACAAGAACACCTTGCGGTCCATGGCGCACGCGTCCCTGGGCATAACCGCCTTGAAGGCCGGCGACGATGCCGGAGCGGAAAAGGAACTAAAAGCAGCCACCGAACTGAACAAGACCCAGCCTGACCCGTATCTCTGGTATCACCTGGCGCTGTCCCAGGACCACCAGAAGAAATTTGCGGAAGCGCTGGCATCGGTCCAGGAAGCGCAGCGCTATGCCAAGCCGGAAGAGGAGCTGGGCAAGCTGGCCCAGGGCGAGCGCGAACGGCTGGAACTGCTACTGAAACAGGCTGGGACGCCCAAATAACTCGCAGTCTCCCAGGTAAATGCAGTATTTTGTATGTAGCAGAATGTGCATTTAACATCACAGAAGTACCTGATCAGAAGTACCTGCCGGACCGTGATTCGTTCGCGAATGAAAACCATAACGTCCATCGTCGCTTTTTTGTTGGCTGTGACCGCGGCCGCCGCCTGGGGCCAGGGAACCGGTCCCGCAACCCCGGCGCGTCAGGTCCACGCCCGCAGCCAGCATGAAGCCGATGACTACAACGCCGCCTTCACCGCCCGGGGCGGGGCCGCCATGGAAAAGGCTGCTGACGACTTTGCCGCCGCTTATCCCGGTAGTGAACTGCTGCCTTCTCTTTATACCGCCGCCATGCGCGCTTATCAGGCAGAAGAAAATCCCGCGCGGCTGATGCTGATGGGAGAGAAAGCGCTGGCGCTGGATCCCGACAACACCACGGCGCTGGTGATCACCGCTTATGTGCTGGCGGACAATCTCAACCCGGCCGACCGTGACCGGACACACAAGATGGAAGAAATCAAGAAACACGCCAACCGGGCCCTGCAGACCATAGACAGCGCGTACGTGCCTCCGGCGGCCGCCAACCGGGAGCAGGTTGCCGCCTACAAAGCGGCGCTGCGCTCCATGGCTTATTCCGCTCTGGGGATCATGAAGCTGAAGACCGGCGACGACGCCGGCGCGGAGAAAGATCTGAAGGCCGCGGCTGAGTTCAATCGCGTCCAGCCCGACCCTTACATCTGGTACCATCTTGCCCTGGCCCAGGACCATCGCAAACAGTACTCGGCCGCCCTGCACTCGGTGGAACAGGCATTGCAACTGGCCAGCACCAACCCTGAGTTGCAGCGTCTGGCGGAAGCGGAGCACGAAAAGCTCCTGGGCTTGACCAGCAAACCGGGCCGCGCACCCGCTAGCGCCGCAACTTCGCCGCAGTAGTCACACCGCATGGAAATGAATTCGGATTTGCAAGACTTGGAAACCGTGCTGGGACACCCCTTCCGCCGTCCTGAACTGCTGGAACGTGCTCTTACCCACAGTTCGCACGCGCACGAGGAGTCCAAGGCCGCAGGCGCCGAAACCGAGACGCAGGACAACGAGCAATTTGAGTTTCTTGGCGACGCCGTGCTGGGTCTGGTGGCCAGCCAGTTGCTGTTTGAGCGCTTTCCGGGTTTCCATGAAGGCCAGCTCTCCAAGCTCAAGGCCCATCTGGTCAGCGCAGGGCACCTGGTAAGCGTGGCCGCCCGCCTGGACCTGGGACGGTATCTGCGGCTGGGCAAGGGTGAGGAACGCAGCGGGGGACGCAGCAAGTCCACCTTGCTTTCTGACGCGCTGGAAGCGGTCATCGCCGCCATGTACCTGGATGCCGGCATGGACAAAACCCGGGAGTTCATCATCGGACAGATCCTGGGACCGGAGCTGGAACTCATCAGCACGGAAAGCGAGAGCGAATTCATTCTGGCCGACCACAAGTCCGCCCTGCAGGAGCTGTTGCAGTCCAGCGGGCGCCTGCAGCCGGTTTACGCCACGGTCAAGGAAGAGGGCCCGGACCACCGCAAGATGTTCACCGTGGAAGCGCGCATCTTCCATCTGGGCCACAGCAAGCCGGAATTTGTTTTTCGCGCCATGGGAGCGACCAAGAAAAAAGCCGAACAGCTGGCCGCCAAGCAGGCCCTGGAACATCTAAAAGGGCAGCCCCAGAGCATATGACCCAGCTACCTGAAGAGCCGAAAGAACCCGTGGCACTGGCCGCCCAGGACACCACGCAGGCTCCCCTTGACGCTGACCGTGACCACTTCCAGCCCGACGGGATTGCGCCGGCCACGCCTGCGCCGGCGGAGACTGAGGCTGCTTCGCTGCCCGTGGTGGCGCCGAGCACTCCGGCCGCCCGTCACTCGCCAGCCGACGGCGCCGCAGGCATCAAGTTTGTGACCTCCGTCCTCGTGATTGTGGTGTTCATGATCACCTTTGTGGTGCAGGCCTTCCGCGTGCCCTCTGAGTCCATGGAGAACACGCTTTTGGTGGGTGACTTCCTGCTGGCGGACAAAGTGCACTTTGCCAGCGACGGCGGCTGGTGGGGCCGCTTGCTTCCCTATCGCCCGGTCAATCGCGGTGACATTGTGGTGTTCCGCTATCCCGTGGACCCTACCCAATATTTCGTCAAGCGCGTGGTCGGGCTGCCCGGAGACCGCGTCCGCATGCAGAACAAATCTGTCTATATCAACGGTCAGCTCCTGCGCGAAAGTTACGCGATTCACAGCTTGCCCGGTTACGATGTCTATCGTGACAGTTTCCCCGCGCCGCGGCGCTTTACCAGTGAGGTGGACCGCCGCTGGCGGATGAATCTGGAGCGCTACGTCAACGGCGGTGAGTTGATCGTTCCTCCAGACCAGTATTTTGTGATGGGCGATAACCGCGACCGCAGTTTGGACAGCCGCTACTGGGGCTTTGTCCCCCGCGCCGGCATCATGGGCCGCCCCCTGCTGATCTACCTCTCCGTGGAGGGGCCTCCGGAGCCCGAAGGCGCCTCGGCCAATGATAAACTTCTGCACTCAGGACAAATGCTGGCCCACTTTCTGCAACTGGCCCGCTGGGACCGCATGTTCCGCCTGGTGCGATGACAGACATGCTTTCAGCAAACACCACTGGCTGACGAAGACGATTTGGCAGAAAACGACTGACTAAAAATGACTGACTCAAGAAAGACCAGCAAAGAGAAGCTCGACGACGCCAGCGCGCCCTCGCCGGAGCCGCGCAAGGAGACCCTGCCGGAATCCATCGCCAGCATCGCTTCCGTGCTGGTGTCTGGCCTGTTCATCATCACCTTTGTGT
>JBGPLR010000461.1:0-3369 GCA_041486545.1 Terriglobia bacterium | reverse complement strand
GTGCGTGTTGCTGGCGCTGGCCCTGGCCCTGCCGTTTGCGCCGCTGTTCTGGCGGATGTTTCAACGCCGGCGTTCTTTGCGCAACCCGCAGCGCGCGCCGCGCACTTCCGCCAGCTTCTGGTACCTGCGCCTGCTTAAAAAGCTTTCGCGCCGCGGCCTGCACAAGGAACCGGCCCAGACCGCCGAAGAATTTGCCGCCACCATCCCTGACCCGGCGCTGCGCGAAAACGTGGTCGTATTTACCGCCCACTACGAGCGCGCACGCTTTGACGAATCGGTGGACGACGCGGTGAAACTGCCGGAGTTGTACGAAGTGATTGCGGGGAAAAAATGACAGACCCGTCGAAGCCTCATCCGAACGTTGCGTACCATCCGAAGGGACTCCGCTGGCGGCGGATTCTCCCCTGGTTTCAGCTTCTCATTTGCAGCGTTGTGCTCTTTCCGATACGTGGCGCCATCTTCGATCAAATCTACAACTCACTTTTCGGGTACCGTTCGGAGCACGTGAATAATTACGCTGTATTCCGCAGCCGAGTTGAGGCCCTCCCCGAGTCGCGTCCGAAGATTGTTCAAGCGCCCGCCGGTCTGGTAGTTCTGCAACTTCCTGAAAAACAACGACGCGCCATTGAGATCAACCAAATCCGCATGTTGGTTCCGGCAGCCATTAATTTTCCTGCCGTCTTGGTAGATCTGCCTTATAGCATGTTTTCGGAAGACCGCAAGGAATGGACGCCGAAGGGCATGTATTTCGAACTCTGGCGGGCTATAAGCTGGCCGGTCGTGGGAATGTTTTTCTGGTGGATTGCCGGCCGGGGCATCGATGCGCTGGCCGCGGCGCGGCAGGAAGTAATATTCCCACGCTTGACCATTATTGATGTTGTAGTCGGCAGCGTAGTGCTTGCGGCCGGTTTGTTGGTGCTTGTGATGATGCTGGTGGAAGGAGGCAAGGATCGAGCAGATCCAACGCTGGCCTTCTTCACAATGGGCGGCGGTGTTTGGGCCGCACTTGGGGCCGTCTCCGTGATCGGCCGTCTTGCTCAATGGCGACTGCGCGTCCGGGCACGCTGGGCAGAATCCAGCGCAGATGCAGTGAAAGTCGATTGAACCCCTTGCGAAGTAATCGCAGCGAAAGAATTACCACACCCGCGGAAGAGCATGGCTCCCATCTGAGATCAAAACGACTTCTACTTGGTGATCACTCCGCAAGCCACGCGGTCGCCGGCGGTGGCCGGATCGCTCTTCTGGTCGTCAGCCTTGGCGTGGATGACTACGGCAGTGCCGGCGCCGGTGAAGATGGAGTGCGCGTCGCTGCCCATGTTCACGCCCGGAGCCACAACCGTGGCCTTGGATTTGCCGTTGGCGTCCACGTTGAAGTCCGGCATGTCGCCGGCGTGCGGCCCGTCAGGGTTCTGCAGGCCATGCTTCTTGTTGTCAGGGTTCAGGTGGCCGCCCGCGGACATGAACCCCGGGCCCTCGCACTTGGGCGTGCCGTGAATGTGGATGGCGTGTTCGCCCGGCGTAAGGCCGTGGACGTTCAGCTTGATGGAAACCCCACTAGCCGCCGGCGCAAGTGTGGCCGTACCTACGCTCTTGCCATTCGCGTCTTGCAGCTGCACGACGACCGCTTTGGGCTTCGCGTCTTTGGCCAGCGCCGGTAGCACGAACAGCATCGCGGCAACGGCCAGGCCGGTCATGACTATTGCGCTCAGTTTCATTTTGGATTGCATTGGCGTCTCCTCCTCAGCCCGCCGATTGTACCTGAAACCGGCGGCCAGCCTGGTAAATGAAGCGAGGGAGAGAATTCGCAATCTTCCCTGACTTATGGGAATTCACGACGCACTTAAGTTTTGTCATCTTGAGCGGAGCGACGCTGCGCAGCATGGCGGAGCGCAGTCGAAAGATCCCGAGAGTCCTTCCCTGGCCATGCCGCGTCAGGGCGTTCTCACAATGCACGCGGCTTCGACAGTCAATCCCAAGACCCAACGGGGCCTGCAGTTTCGCAATGCTAAAATAAGGTATCGCATGCCGGTAGAGAACCCTATAGTCGCGCCTCCGCAGGAGCAGACTGCACATCGCAAAGCACCGTTGAAGGTGGGCTTTGTCAGTTTGGGCTGCCCCAAAAATCTGGTGGATAGCGAAGTGATGATGGGCCTGCTGCAATCGAGCGGCGGCGCGCAGATCACCGTCCGCGCCGAAGATGCCGACGTAATTGTGGTGAACACCTGTTCGTTCATTGACACCGCCAAGCAGGAGTCCGTTAACACCATCCTGGAGATGGCCCAGCACAAGATCAGCGGCCGGGCGCAGAAGTTGATCGTCGCCGGTTGCCTGGTGGAACGCTATCGCGATGAAATCCGGAAGAACATCCCCGAAGTTGACGCCGTGGTCGGGACCGGCGAACTGGAACAGATTCTGGCCGCGGCCGGAGTGCAGACGGGCAATCAGCAAGAGCAGAACGATTCGCCATTTGTAATTCTCAACTCCAGCTCCGCCAGCCAGTCGCTGAAATCCGGTATGCGATCGCGTCCCGAAGGCGAAGCGCGCGAGCAGAGCGGACGTTTCTCCCGCGCTGAGTGGGACGGAGCCGTTGCCAGCCTGCCCAACTATCTCTACGACGAACACACGCCCCGCGTGCTGGCGACGCCGCGGGCGTCAGCGTACATCAAGATCGCCGAAGGCTGCGACCATCCTTGCGGCTTCTGCATCATCCCGCAGTTGCGCGGCAAATTCCGCTCGCGGCATTTTGAGTCCGTGATCGCCGAAGCCGAGCGCCTCGCCGCCGGCGGCGTACGTGAGATCACGCTCATCGGCCAGGACACAACTTGTTACGGCGAAGACCTGGGCCTGAAAGATGGTCTGCCTCTGCTGCTGCAGCGGCTGGCGGAAATTGATGACCTGCGCTGGGTGCGCTTCCTCTACGCCTACCCCAACAAGATCACAGGACGGCTGCTGGAAACCATCGCGGCCAATCCAAAGATTTGCAGCTACATTGACGTGCCGTTGCAGCACGCGTCAGGGGACGTGTTGAAGCGGATGAAGCGCGGCGCCGGAGCGGACATCTTCTTGAAGTCGGTGGAAAAGATGCGCCGCACGATTCCCGACCTCACGCTGCGGACGTCGTTTATCGTCGGCTTCCCGGGCGAGACAGAGAAAGACTTTGAAGAATTGTGCAACTTCGTCAAAGCCGCGCACTTTGACTGGCTGGGCGTGTTCAGTTATTCCGACGAAGAAGGCTCCGCGGCCTACCATCTGGACAACAAAGTTCCAGTGCGGACGATTGAAGCCCGCCGCCGCAAGCTGATGCAGATCCAGAAGCAGATCAGCAAGAAGAACAAACGCAAGCTGGTCGGCCGACAACTGGACGTGCTG
>JBGPLR010000460.1:0-3373 GCA_041486545.1 Terriglobia bacterium | reverse complement strand
GGTTTTGCGCGGCTGGGCTCCCATTGCCCAAAGCGCGCCCATGGAATTGCTGGAATTTGACGGCGGCCTTGAAATGCGATTGCTGGACAGCGACAAAGGCGGTGCTGTTCGCACCATCCTGAAGGAAATCGGCCCCGATGCTCCGGCCGCCTACCTGGGAGATGACATGACCGACGAGCGCGCTTTTTTGGCCCTTAGGTCGCTAGGCCTGACCGCACTGGTTCGCTCTGAATGGCGCCAGACTGCAGCCGCCCTTTGGATCAAGCCGCCGGAAGGACTGCTGGATTTTCTAGCACAGTGGCTGCAAGCGTGTCGGGAGGAACACCCTGGAACCGCGGCGGCGCCTCCTGGTGTCAAGTGATCCCGCTCCGGGGCCGCGGGTGTCGATTAGCCCTGTTTCCGAGTTCCCATCTCGGTACCACGCTCTTCCGCCGCCACGTTCTGGCACGCAACACAGCCGGCACTGCCCTTGGGGCCTTAAGAGATTCGCATTACCTCTGTAACCTTTCAGAAAACAGGCACTTAGGGTAACTTCATTACAGATTAAGATGGGTCACATGAAGCATTGGAAACGCCATTTTCTTGCGCTGGGCATTTTGCTGGCGTGCTGGCTTCCTTGTGAAGCGCGGCACATGGCGGTGGTGGTGGACAAATCCAATCCAACGGGTAACGTCTCCGCCGCTGAGCTGGCAAAGATACTCCAGGCCAACACCAGGAAATGGCCGGACGGCAGGAACATCACGCTGGTTCTGAGGGAAAGCTCCTCGCCTGATCTGCAGTTCGTCCTGCAGCGGTTGTGGAAGATGAGCTCGGACGAGGTGCGTTCGTACCTGGCCGCACACAAAAGCTCTTTTGTGACGGTTGATTCCGACGACGCCGTGCTCAAACTGGTGGAATCCACTCCCGGGGCCATGGGGTTGGTTGACGTGTACTCCATCTCCGGCAAGGTCAACGTGCTGAAAGTTGACGGGAAACTGCCGCTGGAACAAGGCTACCTGCTGCATTGAGATCGCGCTGTCCGCGGGCCCTTCAAGATCGCCTGATCGCGCGTGATCCCACCTCAGTCCGCACCGATCACAAACGCGACGGTGATCGTTCTGTCAAGCGCCATGCTACTTCACTTCTTCTTTGCTTTCTTAGGCGTTTTCTTGCCGGCGCTCTGTTCGGCATGTAACTTCGCAGCCTCAGTGCCGTGATGAAGTGCGTGTTGACTGTGGCCATGGGCCAGATATCCGTGGCGCTCAGCTTTTTCAATATCTTTAGCCTGGTAGTATTTCGCTGCTTCGTGGTAATGGTAGGCTGCCTGCTCATGATGCCGAGCCGCATGACGATAGTGCTCGAAGGTCTTCGATGACATGCACTCAATGATACTCCGTTCGCGTAGAGCCGATTTGTCCGATGTTGATAGCAAGCATTCGGTCCTAAACAGGGGTAAAATTGCTTTCAGCAACAGGAGATTAGCTGATGGCTTCTAACATTATCGTCCGCACTCCTTATGTCCTCAGCGGAGAACCGGTTTTCCGTGGGACCCGTGTTCCTTTTAAGTCGCTAACCGACTACTTGGAGCATGGGCGGACGTTGGACGAGTTCCTGGAAGATTTTCCCGGAGTCACCCGCGCAGCAGCCATTACTGCGCTCGAAGAAGCCAGATCCAGTCTGGCTGCGACCCTGAAATGAGACTACTGATCGACGAATGTGTTCCCAAGAAACTGGAGTCAATGTTCACAGCCGGCGGGTACGAGTGTGAGAACGTGCGTGATGCCGGTTATGGCGGCGCTACAAACGGCGAGTTGTTGGCGCAGGCAGAATCCCTTTTTGATGTTCTTATCACCATCGACAGAAACATCCGTTATCAGCAGAACTTGCAGGGGCGCGATATTGCATTTTGATTCTTCGCGCTCAATCAAACGATATTAGTGATCTCAGCCCGCTTGTCCCAGAGGCCCTTGCTGCTCTAAAGTCCATCCGGCCGGGTCAGGTTGTTGAAGTTGGGGCCGCAAAATGAAGTCCGCCTGTTCTCCGAGTCTCCGCGGTGGAATTTCTCGTCGTGATCGGGATCGTCGCTGACGCAGCGAACGCCCGCATAATCCGCCCGCGTGATCTTCGTCACAGCCGGGGCGTCGCCAGACATTTAAAGTACCTACTTCCGTAAAATCGACAATTTATTAATAATGGTCGCGGATGAAATGCGGGTTCGAAACCGACTTTTGGTTCACGAGAACCTGTGGTTCGCAAGACAGAAGAGAGGATGACGTCATATGAGGATTGCGGTCCCCCTGGAAAAGCAGCCCGGCGAAGCTCGCGTCGCGCTGGTGCCGGACTCAGTGAAGAAGCTGGTTGCCGGCGGTGTAGAAGTGGGAGTGGAAACGGGAGCGGGAACCCGGGGTGGTTTTCTGGACGCGGATTACCAAACAGCCGGCGCCAGCGTGATGGATCGCTCATCGCTTTTGAGCGGCGCTGACATTGTGACTTGTGTCAATCGGCTGGAGGCGGGTGACTACGCCAAGCTGCGGTCCGGAGTGATTGTGATCGGATTTCTGCGGCCGCTTGATGATCCGGCAGGGCTGGAGCCGGTGGTATCGCGCCAGCTCACGGCGTTTGCCATGGAACTGGTGCCGCGCATCACGCGCGCGCAATCCATGGACGCGCTTTCTTCCATGGCCACCGTGGCCGGATACAAAGCGGTGATCATGGCCGCCGAGCAACTGCCACGCATGTTCCCGCTGTTGATGACAGCCGCGGGAACGGTTCCTCCGGCGAAAGTTCTGGTGCTGGGCGCGGGCGTTGCCGGACTGCAGGCCATCGCCACGGCCAGAAGGCTGGGCGCGGTGGTGGAAGCTTATGACGTCCGCGCAGCAGCCGGGCAGGACGTGAAGTCATTAGGCGCAAAGTTTTTGGAAGTTGACTTGGGCGGCATTGAAACGCAAGACGCCGGCGGGTACGCCAAGGAACTGAGTCCGGAAGCGCTCAAGCTGGGCCGCGAAATGGTGGCCAAGCACGCTGCGACTTCTGACGTGGTGATTACCACCGCGCAAGTTCCAGGACGCAAAGCTCCGCTCATGCTGACTGAAGAAGCGGTGAACAGCATGAAACCCGGGGCCGTGATCGTTGATCTGGCGGCGTCCACCGGCGGCAACTGCGCATTCACCAAACCTGGAGAAACGGTGAATCGCAACGGGGTGATGATACTGGGGCCGCTCAACGTCCCGGCGACGGTCCCCGGCAACTCCAGCCAGCTTTACTCCCGCAACGTTGTCACCTTCCTTGGACTCATCATCGACAAGGGCAATCTGAAGATGGACATGGCCGACGAGATCCTGAAGGGGGCATGCGTCACCTTTCAGGGTGGCAGTGTTCATCCTGCGGTGGCGGC
>JBGPLR010000459.1:0-3378 GCA_041486545.1 Terriglobia bacterium | reverse complement strand
CTGGGCCTGGTGACCGACCTCGGCTACCTGGCGGCCAATGTCAAAGAGCACCTGCGCGGCTGCGATGGGCTGCTGATTGAGTCCAACCATGACCTGGAGATGCTGCGCAACGGGCCTTACCCGTGGATGGTCAAGCAGCGCGTCATGTCCCGCGTGGGCCACCTTTCCAATACCGCGCTGGCGGAATTTTTTGCCAAAGACTATGACGGCCAGGCATCGTTCCTGGTGCTGGCGCATCTATCTGAACATAACAATCACCCCGAGTTAGCGCGGGAGTCGGCGTATCAGGCGTTAGGCGGTAAGATGAGCCTGTTCCGGTCGGCCTCCATTCATCTGGCCCACCAGGACAAGCCATTGCATCCCCTCTGCCTTGGGTGAGAACATAGGGGCACATTTCTCCCGGTATTGTGGATATAGGGCTTGAATCTAGGGTAGTTCATGAGCAGCGTGTGCATTGACAGGGTCGTGGGTGAAATCCTTGCTGGCTGGCGGTACGACATTTCAGGCTTGGCGCCTGAAATGCGTGTTGACTACGAGCAGCATCTGGAGGAGTGTGCCCATTGCCGCGGACGCCAGGTCCTGCACCGCACCATTGATATCGGCTTGATGATTGTGGCCTCGGTTTCCGCCATCATGTTCCTGGTGGCCTTCGGCGCCGTCCGCCATTTTTCTCCCAAGCACGCCATGATCCTGGAATTGATCGCGCTCGCCGGTTTCCTGTTCTTCAGCATTGTGTGGCTGATTGTTGCCGTGGCCACGCCCGCCCCGGTGGTGGTTGCTGACGTGGCCCGCATCCAGGCGCGCCGCATCCATGAACGCCTGCCCAGCAACATCAAAGACAAGCTGCCCAAACTGCCGAAGAGTTTTTGAGGAAAGTTTTTCTCAGGAAATCTGTTGAAGATGTTCTGAAGAAAGTCTTCAACCACTAGGGCTCCAGAAACTTCTGCGGCATTGATCTCTTGCTCTTCTGTGTTTGGCGAAAACCAAGATGGTAGTCGGCTGCATTTGGCAACACGACTATGCTAGTCCGCGACGAGAGCCCGCTTCTACCAAGCACTAAATACTAACTACTAAGTACCTGCTAGATTTGTAGCGCCCCAATCAAGTCCGTGATCCTCTGCACCCGATGTTCCACGCACCAGCGCTGCAGTCCGTCAACAATTTTTTCTGAAGCGCATGGGTCCCAGAAGTTGGCGGTCCCGACTTGTACCGCTGCCGCCCCGGCCAGCATGAACTCCACTGCGTCGGTGGCCGTGCTGATTCCGCCCATGCCGATCACCGGTATCTCCACCGTATGCGCCGCTTCATACACCATACGCAGCGCGATGGGTTTGATGGCCGGCCCGCTGAGCCCCGCGGTCACGTTGGAGATGCGCGGCTTGCGAGTGTCCGCGTCAATCGCCATGCCCACGAAGGTGTTGACCAGCGAGATGGCGTCGGCCCCGGCGTTTTCCGCGGCCTTGGCCATGGCCGGAATGCTGGTCACGTTGGGTGACAGCTTCACGATCAGCGGCCGCCGCGCCGCTGACTTGCAGTTGGCCACCAGCTCTTCCAGCATGGTGCGGTTGGTGCCAAATACCATGCCGCCTTCCTGCGTATTCGGGCAAGAGACATTCAGTTCGTACGCCGTGATGCCTTCTGCGTCATTGAGAATGTGGATGGTCTCAAGGTAATCTTCGCGCGTGTAGCCGAACACGTTGCAGATCACGGCAACATTGTTCTTGGCCGCCAGCTTGGGCAGCTTCTCTGCGATGAACGCCCGCGCGCCGATGTTCTGCAAGCCGATGGAATTCAACATGCCCGCCGCAGTTTCGAACAAGCGCGGCGGCGGGTTGCCGACCATCGGCTCCCGCGACAGGCCCTTGGTCACAAAGCCGCCCAGCTTTTCCAGCGTGACAATGTCTTCGAATTCGATGCCGTAGCCAAAGGTTCCAGCAGCGGCGATGATCGGGTTCTTGAAGGTGATCCCGGCAAACCGTACGCTCAGGTCCGGCTTGCGGCGGCCGGTATCTTTCTTCTCCGGCTTCTCCGGCGATTCCGGTGTCGGCGATGTCGTCGTGGGGGTAGCCATCTGGTTTTTCTAGTTCAGGCCTTTTTGGTTCAGCGCTGATTTAGTTCAAGCCTTAGTCTAAACCGTTTGCACCCCGGCGACGAACTTTGCCCGGTTCCAGAAGTGCTTGGACTCCCTCGAGAATTGTGGACCGCAGCCGCCCTCGGCTGCGACTCGTCTCAGCCAATGGCCAATAGCCAACGGCCAAGAGCCGAGTGCTTCTCTCTGTCAAAATTTGTAAACCCGGCTCTTCACAGGTGACCGCGCGGAGATTCGCAGGCATCATAGTTCTGTGCGGCAACAACTTTGCATCGAAGACCTCATACCATAAATGACGCATAACCTGAATCTCTGGCGCCCGACTTTAGCTGCCGTGTTGGCAGCCAAGCCGCGGGCCACGCCCTCGGCGTCTGTGACATTTCTTCGCCACGTCGGCGGCATTGGACTGGTGCCGCTTGCCATCCTTGACAGCTCCATCATCCCCACCTTCGGCAGCCTCGACTTGCTTACCGCATGGCTGGCCGCGCTCACTCCCGGCTTGTGGCTTTATTACGCCGCCATGAGCACCACCGGCGCGCTGATCGGCGCGGTCATTACCTACCGCATGGGCAGGAAACTGGGCACTGAGTGGATGGAGAAAAAAGTCGGCGCCAAGCGCGTACGCCAGGTGGACACGTCCATCAAGCGCTGGGGTTTTGGCGCCATCTTTGTGCCTTGCATCGCGCCGCCGCCGTTTCCCACCTCGTGGTTTTTTCTGGGCGCCGGCGCGTTCTCGTTCCCGATGAAGAAATTCATTATCGCCGTGCTGCTCGGCCGGTCGTTGCGTTACGGGCTGCTTACGCTGGTCGCCGAGCATTACGGAAGCCACTTCCTGCGCTATCTTCGCCACCCCACGCGCTATATTGTGATTTCGCTCATCGTCAGCGCGGCCCTGATCTTCGCGGCGTATCTGTTCTCGGGGAAAAAGAAGACTTCATGGCGGGCGGCGACGACGACTGGGAATTGAAAAGAGGCTCAAGGAATTAGGGGATACGTGTGGCACAGGCACTCCTGCCTGTGCCGATCAGAACAGGATTCGGACGCGATGAGTGGAATTGTGGACCGCAGCCCCCGGCTGCAATTTGTGTCCAGCCAAAAACCAATTGCCAACGGCCAAAAGCTGATGAGCTTGCTGTTCGGTTGCCTCTGGAACCAACAATGATGAGGTTCTGTTCTTCCTCAGTGGTTTGGGTCTTCGGCTATTCAAACCACCCGCTGCGATACGCCACCCACCAGCAAAGCACCAGCAGCGGCAGAGTGAGCGCCAGGCTCCAGTAGATGGACACGCT
>JBGPLR010000458.1:0-3380 GCA_041486545.1 Terriglobia bacterium | reverse complement strand
CCCGCGCCATCTTCTTCAAGTCGGCGTAGCTGAGATGGTAGGTTTCCACGGCGCGCTGGTATTCCTGGGTCATGTTCGAGCGGGCAACGCCTTCGTCGTCGGTGGCCAGCGCCACGGGGACACCAAACTTCAGATAGACCGGCAGCGGGTGCCGCCCGCCCGTCACGCCGAGAATTACATCGTTGCTGGTCAGGCAGACTTCAACCAGAATCCGCTCGCGCGCCATCTTCTTGAGCAGTTCAGCGGGATTGGCCTCACGCATCACGTCCACGCCGTGTCCGATGCGCTCCGCGTGCCCCTTCTCGATCGAAGCCCGGATGTGGAACAGCTCCTCCGGCGTGGTGATCTCCGGGGTCAGTTCTCCGGCATGTAACGTGATGTGCACCTTGGGATAGAGCTTGTGGAGGAAATCCAGCATGTCCATGTGCAGGTTGAAGTCGTGGATGGGGACGTACCAGTCTTCGGCCATCACCATGTTTAATCCGACCACACGCGGATCGCGCGTCGCCATCTCAAATCCGGTGAGCAACTGGGCAAAGACCATTTCTTTCGGGATGCCGCGTGCCACCTGATAGAGATAGCGGGCCTGCACCGCACACCCGGCGTCCGCTTGCGGCTGATCGCAGTGCATGATTTGCTTTTCGGCCGCTTCAATCTGGTCCAGGTTCCTGCTGGTATCGCTGAAAACTTTGCCGAGCCCGCCGGCCAGAAGCCCGTCGCGCATCTTGACGAAATCATCATTCCAACCCAGGTGGCGTCCAAGTCCCGCCGCTGCGCCGCCGTCCGGCGTAAACATGAGCTCCATGTATTGCAGATGATCGGCTGCTGCCCTCGACCGTACTTCCGCCAGCATGTCCGCGGTGTGGCCATTACCGGCAGCGCCAAACTTGCCGAACGTGGCAAAGAAGTGGTCATGCCCGGACTCGCGCGCCGGAAACCAGCCGCGCATGGAGAAAGCGTCCAAAAGTTGGTTGTACAGCCCCTGGTCTTGATACGCCGCGCTGGCCGGCGGACGGTCTTTGGTGGCATCGCAAGGTGGCGGCGCAATGGAAGACGTGGCGCGATCAATGCACAAGCCGTCCTGCACCGCCCACTTCACAAAGCTTTCCGCATACACGGCGCCCGACAAATGGTTGTGCAGGTCCGCGCCCTTGGGCATCTGCTTGAGGAAATCCATCAGCAGCGATGGCTGGGCGCGCACCGACTCAAAATAGCGTGCCGTCTTTTGCTCCGGACCGGCAGGTGTTTTCCGGATTTTGATCGCCTGCGGCCAAGCCGGGATGGCAGCAAGTAACATCAGCAGGGCGACGACACGGCGGGATGCGGAACGAAGTTCTGACATGGGCGGAACTATAGCATTTACAATTTGATTTCGAAAATACTGCCGCGGCGCTTCCAGGCCAGGGGCAGCCAGAGGCAGGTCAGCGAACAGAGTGAGCGACCCATACAGCCAAGCGGAAGAAGCAGCGAAATTCGTTTTGTCACGTACTCGGTTGCGTCCTACCGTTGCCGTGGTCTTGGGATCGGGGCTGGGAGGATTCGCCGACGAGATGGCAGACGCGGTCCGCGTCCCCTATCAGGAGATACCGCACTTCGTGCGTTCCACGGCGATTGGCCACGCGGGCCAACTGGTGATCGGCAACATTGCCGGGAGCCCGGCGGTGGTGATGCAGGGCCGCTTCCATCTGTATGAAGGCTATCCGGCGGAGACCGTGGTCTTCCCCATGCGAGTCTTCGCGCGCATGGGCGTGCGCGCCGCTGTTCTTACCAACGCCGCCGGCGGCATCAAGCTGGAGTACGGACAAGGCCGCCTGGTGGTGGTCACCGACCACATCAATCTTCAGGGGCAGAATCCTTTGGTTGGCGCCGAAGATCCGCGGCTGGGCGCGCGGTTCATTGATATGACAGAGGCGTATTCAAAGAGCTATCGCCAGATGGCGCTGGAAGCCGGCAAGCGCCTGGGCGTCGAACTGGGTGAGGGCGTGTACGCCGGGCTGCTCGGCCCCAGCTATGAGACTCCGGCAGAGATACGTTTTTTGCGGGCCATCGGCGCTGACCTGGTGGGCATGTCCACGGTGGCGGAAGTGATTGCGGCCCGGCAACTGGGAATCAAAGTCCTGGCCATTTCCTGCGTGACCAACATGGCCGCGGGGATTCTGGACCAGCAGATCAGTCACCAGGAAGTGCTGGAAACCGGCCAAAAGATTTCCGGCCAATTCAAATCGTTGCTGCGCGACGTGGTATCGCGGATCGCGCAGGATGTGGCGAAAGCTTGAGCACTCTTATTTGACGGCGGGATTGTCCCCGATGATGCGGTGTACCAGTTTTCTTGTCTGCGTGGGCGGCGCCGCGTCAATCTTGTAGCTTTTGAGAATGAGCGGCCGCGCCTGCTCCAGCCGTTTCTGTGAATTGTAGGAGACGGTGCATAGCGGCTCTCCGGCTGACACTTTGTCACCGGGCTTCTTATGCACCATGATGCCCACGGCAGGATCCACGGAATCTTCTTTCTTTTCTCTTCCGCCGCCCAGCAGCACGCAAGCCGTGCCGATTTGCTCACACATGATGCTGGCGACATAGCCTGCACCCGGACTGGCGATGTCCGCTTGATGCTTGGCCTTCGGCAGCAGCCCGGGATTGTCCATCACCGCCGGGTTCCCGCCTTGCAAGCGGATCATCTCCCGGAATTTATCGCGCGCCTTGCCGCTGGCGATGAGTTCTTCCGCCAGCTTTCTGCCTTCGTCTACTGTGGCCACGCGTTTGCCCAGGAAAAACATCCACGCACACAGAATCAGGCAAAGCTCGCGCAGATCGCCCGGGCCTTTGCCGTTGAGGACGTCAATACATTCGGCGACTTCATTGGCGTTGCCGACGGCGCGGCCCAGAGGCTGGTCCATGTCCGTGATCAGGGCCACGATGCGTTTGCCCAGGCGCTGGCCGGTCTCCACCATCAGCTCGGCGAGAAAGGCGGCGTCTTTCTCGGACTTCATGAACGCTCCGCTGCCGGTCTTTACATCCAGCACCAGCGCGTCAATGCCTTCCGCCAGTTTCTTGCTCATGATGGAGGCGCAGATCAGATACGGGCTTTCCACGGTGCCGGTAACGTCGCGCAGCGCGTAGATGCGTTTGTCCGCCGGGGCAATCTCCGCCGTCTGGCCGATCATCCCAGCGCCGCACTGGGCCATGACACGGCGAAATTCGGTGACAGAAAGATTCACGTTGAAACCGGGAATGGATTCCAGTTTGTCCAGCGTGCCGCCGGTGTGGCCCAGGCCTCGTCCGCTGATCATGGGCACGTACAGGCCTCCTGCGGCCGCCACGGGGGCCAGGACGAGCGAAGTCTTATCGCCCACGCCGCCGGTGGAGTGCTTGTCCACTTTGGG
>JBGPLR010000457.1:0-3383 GCA_041486545.1 Terriglobia bacterium | reverse complement strand
CCAATCGCCAACTTCTTCACCGAAGGAAAAACCAGCACGCACTCAGCACGGTCCAGGAGACCGCGGGGAATGCTGTCCGGAATGTTGAGGATCTCAATCAGTACTTCGCCCGCATGCTTCAGGCGGTCGGCTTCATGTTCCTGTGCGGGAAGCGTGCTAGAAAGCAAAAGCGCAGTGGCTGCGACAAGCACGATGCGTTTCATGGTTCTCATCTCCGTCTTCTTTTTTGCTCGGGCCTGGCGCTGGCGAACCGCAATACAAACCAGGACACTGCTGCTCAGGACATGTGGCCAACGCCTTTCGTCTTACAGGCCCATCCAACCCGATATTGTAAACTGGTTGGCCTTACCGGAGGTCAATGGGAATGCTTCTTCTTCGCAAACGTGCGGTCTTGCTGGCGGTGCTGTTGGCTGTGCTGGTTTCGTCGAGCAGCGCGCGCGTAGCTCGCGTGGAGATCTTTTCGCGGGTTGACGTCCAGGAGGGCAAACCGTTTGGCGCCGTTGGCGTGTACGAACGGATCATCGGTCGCGTGCACTTTGCCCTGAAACCCGGCGAGCCACACAACATGCAGATCGTGGACCTGGACAAGGCGGACCGCAATCCTGACGGCGAAGTGGAATTCACCGCCAACTTTGAACTGCTCAAGCCCAAGGACATTTCCAAGGGCAACAACGCGGTGCTGTTTGAAGTGTCAAACCGCGGCGGCAAGGGCATTGTTTTTCTGGTGAACGGCACCGAAGGAGAATTTGGCGACGGCTTTCTCATGCGCCAGGGATTCACGGTGGCCTGGCTGGGATGGGAATATGACGTGGAAGACCGGCCGCAACGTATGCGACTGACGGCGCCCGTCGCCCACCTGCCAGCGGGAAAAGAGATTCGCGGCCTGGTGCGCGGAGATTTCACTCCATCCGAAAAGCGCATGGACTGGCCGCTGGGTCACATTCTTCTGGGTCCAAACGGCGGAGTCAGTTATCCGGTGGACGGCGTTTCCAATCCGCAGAACGTCCTTACCGTGCGCGACACGCCGACTGGCACGCGGCACGTCATTCCCCGGGCACAGTGGAGTTTTGGTCGCGACGTAAAGGGAACGATCGTCGCTGATCCGCGCTTCGTGCATCTGGCTTCGGGATTTGTTCCGGGGAAGATTTATGAAATCGTTTACGCGACCAAGAATCCGGTAGTGGCCGGCGTGGGACTGGCTGCGGTGCGCGAATTTCTCTCCTACCTGAAACATGACCCGCAGGCGGTGGCTCCGGTGAAACGCGTTTATGCCGCCGGGATTTCGCAGACCGGACGCTTCCTGCGCCACTACCTTTATCAGGACTTCAACGCCGACGAGCAGGGCCGCCAAGTAATGGACGGCGTGCTCTCCCACGTCGCAGGCGCGGGGCGCGGCAGCTTCAATCACCGCTTCGCGCAGCCATCGCGTGACAGCCAGCCCATGTCCAGCATTTTCTATCCCACGGACCTGTTCCCTTTCACGGACCTGCCGCAGAAAGATCCGGATACAGGTGAGACTGCGGGGCTGCTGGATGCGGTAACGAAATCGAAGACATTGCCCAAGATTTTCTTCAGCAACACATCGTATGAATACTGGGGACGCTCCGCGGCGCTGATCCACGTCACGCCGGACGGCAAGGGTGACGCGCCCATCGGGCCGAATGTGCGGATCTATTTCTTTGCCGGCTTGCAACATTTCTCGCGCGGCTTCCCGCCGGGCAAGAGCATGCCGGGGTCGCCGGAATACACGGCGCAGCAGATGCACAATTCGAATCCTATTCAGTGGTACTGGCGGGGCATGATCACCAACATGGACCGCTGGGTGAAAGACGGCGTCGAACCGCCGCCAAGCGTGTATCCCAAGATCGCGGACGGCACGCTGACGCCGCTGGCCAAGTGGGTCTTCCCGAAAATCCCCGGCGTCAACACGCCCACAGAATTGAATCTGGCGTACCGCTTGAACTTTGGCTTGCAATGGAAGCAGGGGATTGTCAGCACAGAACCTCCGCACGTGGGCGCGCCGTTCCCGGGATTTGTCCCGCAACCGGACGCCACCGGCAACGACACAGGCGGCGTCCGCCTGCCGGAACTGGATGTGCCGCTGGCGACGTACACCGGCTGGAACCTGCGTGATCCTGCGATCGGCGCGCCGGAGCAGCGCGTGAGTTTTTTGGGATCGTTCATTCCTCTGGCACGGACCGAGCAAGAGCGCAAGCAGGCGGGCGATCCCAGGGCGGCCATTGCCGAGCGCTACGCATCACGCGACGACTACATGAGCAAATTCAAGAGCGCTGCCGAGAAGCTCGCCCAGCAGCGTTTTGTGCTGCAAGAAGATCTTCCCGCAATCATGGCGCGCGGCCAGAAGGAATGGGATGTGATCGTGGAAGGAAAGTAAAACAAGCAATTAGCAAACAGCAATCGGCAACTAGCCAAACCGTGGCGCCGCAGAGGGCGGAGAGGGCGCCGAGGAAGAATGCTTGCCTCGTTATGCGGGCTTGGGATGAGCTAGATCGCTTACAATCCTGTGCAAACAATCTCTGTTTGCGATATCATTCGCGGTTCCCTTCCTACTACCTGCGGGAGTATATCCAATGAAAATGCTTTTCAGATTGATTGCCGTTGTTTGTTTGTCGCTGTTCTTCCAAGCCGCTCAACTAGCGGCGCAGGACAAGCCTGCCGCTCCGAAGACTGGCAAAGCCAAGCCGGCTGCGGGCGCGACGAAAAAGTCGTCGGCGGAGAGCGCCAAAGCCGCTGAAGGCGACGCGACGAAATCAGATTCAGGCAAGGCCGATTCAGCCAAAAATACCGATTCAGCCAAGAACAAAGACCCGCTGGAGAACCTGCGGTTCCGCAACCTGGGACCCGCCGTGGGCGGCGGGCGCGTGACGTCGGTCGTCGGCGTGCCGGGCAAACCCAACATCTATTATGCGGGCGCCGCCGGCGGCGGTGTGTGGGCAACGCAGGACGGCGGACTTTCCTGGAAGGCGATCTTCGAGAAAGAGTCAACGGCGTCCATCGGCGCCATCGCGCTGGCTCCGTCCAATCCCAGCCTGATCTGGGTGGGCACGGGAGAAAAGAACATCCGCAATGACGTGGTGACGGGCAAGGGTGTTTACTTCTCTCCGGACGCAGGCGCCACGTGGAAGTTCATGGGGCTGCGCGATGCCGGACAGATTGCCGACATCGTGATTGACCCGCGCGATCCCAACACGGTTTTCGTGGGAGTGCAAGGCCACGCCTGGGGACCTAACGCCGAACGTGGCGTCTTCCGCACCACCGACGGTGGAAAGAGCTGGCAAAAAGTCCTGTTCGTGGACGAAGAGACCGGCGTGAGTTCGCTGATCATGGACCCGGGCAATCCCCTGGTGCTGTTCGCCGGCTTG
>JBGPLR010000456.1:0-3384 GCA_041486545.1 Terriglobia bacterium | reverse complement strand
CTTGACGTTGGGATCTTTGATGTCGCCGGAGGAATCGGCCCACTCGTTGGTGTTGGACCAGGTCAGCGTCATGTAGCGCACGCCCAGGCGATGGAAGTCGCGCAACAGGTGGACGTCATTTTCAATGGCGTGGCCGCCTTCAATGCCCAGCAGTGCGGCGAACTTGTGCTGCTCGTGGGCGCGGACGATGTCGTCCGCCGTAAACGCCATGGTCATCTGGTCGGGATGGCGGGCGGCCTGCTGGTACACACTGTCAATCAGGTCCATGGCGCGCTTGGCGTAGTGGCCTTTGAAGTCGGGCTCCACCCAGATGGAGAAAAACTCCGCGCCCAGGTTGCCTTTCTTGATTTTGCCCAGGTCCATGTGGCCTTCGGATACCGGCGTGTTCTCGCCCAGATCAAAGTGTTCGTCGAGAAAGCGCTGCGGCGTGTCGGCGTGGGTGTCAATGACCAACGCGGACTCGTGGATAGCCATCGCCGGGTCAACTTTGGGCGCAGCTTTGGCTTTGCCCGGACCAGATGCTTTCTTTTGCAAGGCAGACTTATGCGACGGCTTGGATTGGGGCAGAGCTACAGTGGAAAGCAGGAAGAGGCTAAGGACGATATATGTCGGCTTCATTCACGAGCAATTTTATCAGCCGACTGGTTCGCCTCGCGCCATTCTGTATAACGATCGGATACCATCACGTGGAAACACGCCTGACGGCGTTCTTCCGCAACTTCCACCAGGTTCTGGTCCCGCAGGTTCTTCAGGTAATTCTCAATCCACGCGTGCTGCGTGCGGGTCAGGCCGCGTTTGGCCAGGTCCACGGTGATACCTGCCAGGTGGGAAGATCCGTTTTCGCCGGTTTCCGGCGCGGCATTGCGATTGCGGCGGCGCAACGTGTGCTGCTGTTCCATGGTCCGCACCGCGGAGGTCACCTGCAACGGCGTGCGAAATTCGGCATAGTACGCCGCGCTCATGTCCTGCAGGAAATAGTTGACCCAGGGGCGGGCATAGCGCTTTTCCGGCTTGATTCCAGAACTCACAACCAGGGCCCGGTTCTCCGGTATGGGAATCAGTTCCTGGGTGCGCTCCAGTTCGATCAACTGCTGGTCGTCAGCGATGCGCGGCAGCTGCAGGCGGTCAATTTCTTCATTCTGCCGCAACTGGGAATCGTGCGATCCCTTCAGGACGGGGTTCCACGCCACCCGGCGCACGTGCGCCCGGCGGCGGTGCGTTGTCGTGCTACGCACAGAGGTGGCTGGCAGCGCGGTGGCGACCGTCGCGGCAAACAAAAGTATTGACGAAGCAACTAATGTGTTTCTGGCGCCCATCGGGTACGTTGATCCTGTAATTCCTGGTGCTTATTTGATGCCAGATTCTAACCCAGCATTCATACTGTTTCCATTAGGTTAATCGCCTGAGTTGGCCTAACTTTAGTACCCGCCAAGGGTGCTAAGCGTTGCCTTTTGGCAATCAACAACTTGCGAACTATGACAATCTTTGTCATTTTCCCGTTTTATCTGCTTTTTTGGCCTCCGCCGCAGCCGATCATGAAGCTGCTCTAATAAACAAGGGTCCCACGATCAGCTTGCGTATGGGGCCCGCCTGGGCTGAACGCGCTGCCCGGGCGGCCCCCCCAAGGACTCAGGGAGGCAGGATTGGGCCAGGAATTTGCCGCGCGGCGCCCCCTTATCCGCGGAAGAAGTCTTTGATCGCCTGCTTGAAGACTTCGCGCCCGGTATCGGAAATGGCCTTGGTCAAGGGGATGTCCTTGGGGCAGACTTCCACGCAATTCTGTGCGAATCCGCACTCCTGAATGCCGCCATCGCCCATAAGGGCTTGCAGGCGCTCGTGCTTGAGGGCTTTGCCCGTGGGATGCTGGTTGAACAGGCGCACCTGCGCGATGGTAGCCGCGCCCACGAAGCCTGTGCCTTCGTTGAACTGGGGGCAGGCTTCCATACAGCAGCAGCAGGAGATGCAGCGCGAAACCGGGTAGTTCTCCTCCTGCTCTTTGGGCGACATGCGCGGGCCCGCGCCCAGATCGTAGGTCCCGTCCACCGGAACCCAGGCTTTCACGCGCTTGAGGTTTTCAAAGATCACGCTGCGGTCCACTTGCAGGTCGCGCACCACAGGGAATTTGCTGAACGGCTCCAGGGTAATGGGCTGCTTGAGTTTGTCCACCAGAGCGGAGCAGGCCATGCGCGCGCGGCCGTTGATCAACATGGCGCAAGAGCCGCAAACCTCTTCCAGGCAGTTGGAATCGTAGGCAATGGGCGTGGTCGTCTTGCCGGAGCGCGTCACCGGATTGGCGGCAATCTCCATCATCGCGGAGATCACGTTCATGCCGGACTTCCACGTCAGCTCAAACTCTTCCCAATGCGGGCTGGCGCCGGGGTTTTCCTGCCGCTTGATTTTTATAACGACGGTCTTGGCCATTATCGTCCTGTCTCCCTTACGGCGATGAACTTCAGCGTGGTCATGACGGCGTTCAGCAGCGTAATGCCGGCAAAAGCCCAGTAAATCCAGTCATGCTTGGTGATCCCCGCCCACACCAGCGCGCCCGCAATGGTGAAGAACAGGATCGCGGCGTTGCGATACCAGGTTGGCGATGCGTTGGCGCGTTGTTGTTGCTGTTCCATGGTTGATTCCAAGCACAACTCAAGAATGATGTAATAGCCGTAGCAGCCCCACAACGACGAACGTTGCACCACAGATTCCAAGAAGCAAGGTCCCCGTCCAACGAGGGACTTGCCTTCCTTTGTGGCCGACAAAGTTTCGGGTGAGCAACGCAACGAGCGCGATCAGTATTCCAATGACTATGAAGACACCGCCCTTGGCTGCATCAGGTGTCATTTAGGTCTCCCTCATCTTACCCGCGCTAACTCTTTCTTATTTCGCCATATCGTAACGACGCGGTCTTGGTGGAATTAAAGAAACATCCACCGGCTCAAACTCAAACTTGGGCTCGTCGGCGTCCGGAGCGAAGTAGGCTTTGGTCGTTTTCAGCCAGTTTTTGTCGTCGCGCTCGGGGAAGTCCGGCTTGTAGTGCGCGCCGCGCGATTCGTCCCGCATGCCCGCGCCCTGGGCGATCACCCGCGATAGTTGCAGCATGTTGTAAAGTTGCCGCGTGAACGCGAATGACGTGTTGGCCCACATGCTTTTGTCGCCCATGTTGACGCGGCTGAAGCGGTCCAGCAGCTCCACTAGCTTGGCGTCCGTTGCTTTCAGATTCTTGTTGTAGCGAATGACCGTGCAGTTCTTGGTCATCAACTCGCCCAGTTCCCGCCACAGGCGGAACGGATTCTCCGTGCCATTGGCCGACATGAGTTTGCCGTTGGCCTCTTCCTGGCGCTTCTTCTCCGAGTCGTAGACGGTGCTGGACACGGCCGCGGCCGCCTT
>JBGPLR010000455.1:0-3389 GCA_041486545.1 Terriglobia bacterium | reverse complement strand
CGGCAGGATTTTGAAACCCTGCTTTCCGCTTTCCGCGACGTGCTTGATTTCGAAGAGCAATACCAAAAGGAACTCAGTGAGCATGAGTCGGCGATGGCGCGGCTGGAATCGCTGACGGGAGTGACCCTGCCATGACCGATTCATCCCGCAACTATAAGATCGGATTCTTCTTCGCGCTGGCGGTGATCGTGGCGCTGGCCGCGGTTATCGGGCTGGCCTGGCGCAATGCGCACCAGAAGCCTGTTCCGCCGGTGGAAGCCGCAAGCACCGCGGCATCACCCACGCCTTTACCTGCCCCGGCAGTCGCCGAAACTCCTCTCTCGCCGGTGCAACTCAGCCCGGAGCGGATGCAATCCATCGGCGTGAAGCTGGGCACGGCGGAGATGCAGAGTGTGAGCGACGAGATCCGCGCCGCCGGCAACGTTGAAATAGACGAGCGCCGCGTCGCTTACGTGCAGACGCGCTTCCCCGGCTGGATCCGCAATGTCTATGTTGATGCAAGTTACCAGTTCATTCGCAAAGGCCAGCCGCTGTTCACCATCTATAGTCCTGATCTGGTCAGCACCCAGCAGGAATATCTGTTGGCAAAGAGGAACGTAGAAGCCGTGCAGTCCAGCAGCGTCAGCGGAGTGGCGTCGGGTTCGCAGAGTCTGCTCGCGGCTACCCGGCAGCGGCTGGAACAATGGGACGTGCCGGCCAGCGAGATCCAGAAGCTCGAGTCCACGGGAAAAGTAATCACGGACCTCACCTTCAACTCTCCCGCGACCGGCTATGTCACCGAGCGAATCGCGTTGCCCAACATGTACGTCCAGCCGGAGACGCGGCTTTACACCGTGGCCGATCTTTCCAGCGTCTGGGTTTCGGCGCAAGTCTTCCAGAGCGACCTGGGCCGGATCAAACCGGGCGACCCGGCGGTTGTGACGGTGGACGCGTATCCAGGACAGAAGTTCAACGGTCGCATCCGCGACATTCTGCCGCAAGTCGATATGACCACGCGCACCGCGCGCGTTCGTGTTGCGTTGTCCAATCCCGGACTGAAGCTGAAGCCGGGCATGTATGTGAACGTCGTGCTGCATGTTCCGCTGGGGCGGCAGCTGGTGGTTCCGTCGTCGGCCGTGCTGCACGCCGGACTGCGGCAGTTGGTGTTCGTCAGCCGCGGTGAAGGCGTTTTTGATCCCCGCGAAGTTCAGACATCCAGTCAGGCCGGCGACAAAACCATCATCACCAAGGGACTCAAACCGGGCGAGCGCATCGTGGTCTCCGCCAGTTTCCTGATTGACTCAGAAAGCCAGTTGCAGGCCGCCGCCGGGGCGTTTGTGCCTCCGCCGCCCGGAGCGGGAGCCGCGGCTTCCATGAATCAATCCGCAATCGCGCAGGCCAAGCTGGAACTCACCACGCAGCCGGACCCGCCGCGCAAAGGCAACAACATCTTCCGCGTGAAGCTGACCGACGACGCAGGTTCGCCCATGCCCGGCGCGCAGGTGAACGCAACCTTCTTTATGCCGGCAATGCCCGCCATGGGCATGGCCGCGATGAAAGCCAGCTTCGACCTCGCCGACAAAGGCGGCGGCCTGTATGAAGGCTCGGGCGAGCTTGGTTCCGCAGGCACCTGGCAGGTCACGCTCACCGCCAAAAAGAACGGGCGAGAGATCGGCGCCAGGCACTTCACCCTCAATGCTGAAGGGGGGATGTAGCCGTGATCTCCCGAATCATTGAATGGTGCGAAGGCAATCGCTTCCTCGTCTTTGTTGCGGTGTTGTTTTTCACGCTGGCCGGTCTGTGGTCCATGCAACATACTCCGCTGGACGCATTGCCTGACATTTCTGACGTGCAGGTGGTGATTCATACCAGTTGGGCGGGCGAGCCTCCCAGCGTGATTGAGGACCAGGTCACTTACCCAATCGTCTCCACGCTGCTGGCTGCCCCGCGCGTGAAGGCCGTGCGCGCGCAGACCATGCTGGGCGATTCTTACGTCTTCGTCGTGTTCCAGGACGGCACCGATCTCTACTGGGCGCGTTCGCGGGTGATCGAATACCTGCAGCAGATGCGCGGACGCCTGCCCGCAGCCGTAAGTCCGATGATCGGCCCGGACGCCACCGGCGCGGGCTGGGTCTTTGAATACGCGCTGGTGGACCGCAGCCACAACCATAGTCTGGCCGACCTCCGCACCATTCAGGAATGGCAGCTTCGCTACCAGCTGGCAACCGTTCCCGGCGTGGCGGAGATTGCCAGCATCGGCGGCTTCGTCAAGCAGTATCAAGTCAATCTTGATCCCAACAAGCTTCTGGCTTACGGCATTCCGCTCTCTACGGTGATTGAGCGCGTGAAAGCCAGCACCAATGAAGTTGGCGGACGCGTTCTGGAACTCAACGGCGCGCGTTACATGGTGCGCGGGCTCGGCTACCTGCGTTCGCTCGCCGACCTGGAGAATGTTCCCGTCGCCACCAAGAACGGCACCGCGGTGCTGATCAAGGACCTGGGCACAGTTTCCTTTGGACCGGACATTCGCGAAGGCGTGGCTGAATGGAACGGCGAAGGCGAAACCGTGGGCGGCATCGTCGTGATGCGTGACGGCATGAATGCCCTGCAGGTGATTGACGGCGTGAAGCGCAAGCTGGAACAGATCAAGCCATCGCTGCCGGCCGGCGTTGAAGTTGTGCCGGCGTACGACCGCTCCGGGCTGATCCATGACTCCATCCGCACGCTGCAGCACAACCTGATCGAAGAGGCAGTGATCGTCAGCCTGGTCTGCATTGCTTTTTTGTTTCACTTCCGTTCCGCTCTGATTCCGATCCTCACCATTCCGCTGGCTGTCTTGATGTCATTCATCCCGATGTATTTCCTGCACGTGACGTCGAACATCATGTCACTCGGAGGCCTGGCGCTGGCCATCGGAGTGCTGGTAGACGCGGCTATCGTCATGGTGGAAAACGGATATCGCCATCTTTCTGAGCATCCGCTCAACGCTACGGGTGTGCCTGGCCCGGAGCGCCGGCGCATCCTGATCAACGCAGCGAAGCAAGTGGGACCGGCGCTGTTCTTTTCTTTGCTCATCATCGTGGTGTCATTTCTTCCGGTGTTCCTGTTGGAAGCGCAGGAAGGCCGCATGTTCCGTCCGCTGGCCTGGACCAAGACCACGGCTGTCGGATTTTCCTCCGTGCTGGCCATCACGCTGGTGCCGGTGCTGATGCCCATCTTTATTAGAGGACGGCTGCGTCCGGAATCACAGAATCCCATGGCAAGAATTACTCAAGCCATCTATCTGCCCGTCCTGCGCTGGTGCCTGCGGCACTGGAAACTGGTGGCCGCCCTCAACCTGCTGTTCCTGGTGGCAACCATTCCTCTCTACTTCAAGCTGGGCAGCCAGTTCATGCCGGCGCTTTACGAGG
>JBGPLR010000454.1:0-3424 GCA_041486545.1 Terriglobia bacterium | reverse complement strand
GATGGACCTGTATAAAGGAGAGTGCGAATGCTGACGGATCGGCCTTTCGGCAGCCTGATCAGGGAGGAGAAGCCTACCAAGGACCTGTGGGGCATCCTCGATCGGCATGCGAAGCCCATCACGTTTGACGCCATCCGGATCAAGCTCGCTGCGCCGCAGAAGATCCGCGAGAAAGACGATAAAGGAAAAGATTACGAAGAATGGATTTACGGTATGCCGCCGCAGGACGTAATCTTCGTCCGCTTTATCGGCGACGAAGTGGTCCAGGTCAAGACAGCCAAAATGGGCGGAGAAATCCTGGTCAAGACGGAAAAAGAAGTAGACGTCAAAGACGGCGTGGCCACTCTGGCCGCGTTGAAGGCCAGCGACTCCCCTCAAGACAAAGCGAAAGAAGGTGCAGAGCCACAGCAACTCTCCCATCGGCCAACGCTTAAGCGTGAAGGCGAAGGCGCCGACCCGGCAGTCCGGCAAGCCCCGCCCAGCAGCGCGCAGAACACCCAGGCACCGCATCCGGACGAACCGGAATGGGGCACCACCAAGCCCACCCAGCAGCCCCCGGCGGACCCCAAGAAGCAGCCTCAGTAGAGGGCTGACGCGGAGTCGCCGCGCGGTTTACACTGGATATGTGAAGATTGCTCTCGGGCAGATCAACCCCACCATCGGCGATTTCAGCGGCAATTCAAAAAAGATCGTGGAATTTGCGCGCCAGGCGCACGCACGCGGAGCTTCCCTGGCGCTGTTCCCCGAACTTGCCGTCTGCGGCTATCCCCCGCGCGACCTCCTGGAAAAACCGGCGTTTGTAGCGCGCAGCCAGCAAGCGGTGTGCGAGATCGCCAAGGCTGTCCCGGAGATCACCGTGGTGTGCGGGTTTGTCTCCCCGGCCAAAGTGGAGACCGGAAGAAGGGTGATGAACTCCGCGGCCCTGCTCAGCGGCGGACGAGTGCAGTTTGTGCAGTCAAAGAGGCTGCTGCCCACGTATGACGTTTTTGATGAAACGCGCTACTTTGACGCCGCCACATCGCAAACCGTCTATCCCTTTGACGGCAAGCAACTGGCGCTCACCATTTGCGAAGACGCCTGGAATGACAAACACTTCTGGCATCGCCGGCTGTACAGCGTTGACCCGGTGGATGAACTGCTGAAAGCCGGCGCCAATCTGGTGCTGAACATTTCCGCGTCGCCGTTCCATATGGGCAAGCGCGAGTTGCGCCGCAAGATGCTGGAAACCATTGCCCGCAATGACAATGTCCCGGTGGTGTTTGTGAACCAGGTGGGCGGCAATGACAGCCTGGTGTTTGATGGTTCCAGCCACGTGATTGCGCCGGACGGCCGCATTGTGGCCCAGGCCAAATCGTTTGAGGAAGACTTGGTCCTGTTTGATACGGAAACCATGCAGGGTGACATGCACCCGCAGATTGAGGGCGACGAAGCCAGCGCGTACGCCGCCCTGGTGCTGGGCACGCGGGATTACGTGCGCAAATGCGGGTTTCGCAAGGTGGTCATTGGGCTGAGCGGAGGCATTGACTCCGCTCTTACCGCGGCCATTGCCGTGGACGCCGTGGGCGCAGAAAACGTCTCCGGCATCGGCATGCCCAGCCAGTATTCGTCAGAAGGCAGCGTCCAGGACGCGCGCGAACTGGCTGCCAATTTGAAGATCCGTTTTGAGCTGGTACCCATCAGCGGCGTGTTTGATGCGTATCGCAAAGCCCTGGCCCCGGTTTTTGCCGGAATGCCGGAGGACGTGGCGGAAGAGAACATTCAGGCGCGCATCCGCGGCAATATTGTCATGGCCTTCTCCAACAAGTTTGGCGCTTTGGTGCTCACCACCGGTAACAAGAGCGAACTGGGAGTGGGCTACTGCACGCTGTACGGGGACATGGTGGGCGGCCTGGCTGTGATTTCTGACGTGCCCAAGACCATGGTCTATCGCCTCAGCCATTATGTGAATTTGCGGCGGCTGGTGATTCCGCAATCCACGCTGGACAAGCCGCCGTCGGCGGAGCTGCGTCCCGGCCAGCTGGACAGCGATTCGCTGCCGCCGTATGAAATCCTGGACAACATTCTTGAGGACTACATTGAGGACTACCGCACGGCTGAGCAGATTGCGCAGGAGCGCGGATACGACCTCAAGCTGGTGCGCGACGTGGTGCGGATGATTGAGCGCAGCGAATACAAACGCCAGCAGGCCGCGCCCGGCATCAAGATCACGCCCAAAGCTTTTGGATTTGGACGCAGGTTCCCCATCGCACAGAAATCGGAGATCTGACAGATGAGACATCCACTGTGGTGCGCTATCGTTTTCATTATTATGGCGCTGCCGTTGCTGGCCGCCGGCCAGCAAGCGAGTGCGCCCCAGCAGGCGGCCGCTGCGACGAAAAAGTCCAGCCACGCCACCGCGGCAAAAAAGCCGGCGGCAGGAACGGCCAGGAGCGCCGAACCCAAACTGCTGACGAAGGCGGAAGTGGACGCAGTCTTCCAGCGCATGTACGGGTACGATCCTTCCATCCAGTGGAAGGTAGCGTTGATCAGGAAATCCGCCGTCCCCGGCATGACGGAAGTGTTCTTGAAGTTGAAGGAAGACTTTCAGCATCTTTACATCACCGCAGACGGCCGCTACGCGATCAATGGCGATATGATGCCCTTCGGTCCCGACCCTTTTGCCGAATTTAGGCGCAAACTGCAGGCCGCCAACGGCATCGCGCGCGGACCGGCCCATCCCGCCGTGGTGATGGTGGAGTTCGGTGATCTGCAGTGCCCCAATTGCAAAGACGCCCAGCCGGCCATGGAGAAGCTTGCGGCTGATTTTCCGCAAATGAAAATCATCTTCCAGCAATATCCTCTTCCGGCCCATCCCTGGGCGATGAAAGCGGCGTTGTTTGTTGACTGCGCCGGGCGCATGGACGCGAGCGCAGGGTGGAAATACATTGCTTCCATCTATGAAAACCAGGGCGGCATCGCGCTAGCCACGGCTGACGAGAAGCTCAAGGAACTGGCTACGGCCGCGGGCCTGGATGCGGCAAAAATTTCCATCTGTGCTGCGTCGCCCGCCACGGAAGCCCGCGTGAAGGAGTCCATCGCACTAGGCGATTCCGTAGGCCTCGGGGGAACACCCTCCATCTATGTAAATGGCCGCCTGCTTGACGGCGTTGTGGGCATACCTTACGAGCAGGTGAAGGCCGTTGTGCAGTATGAGATTGACCACGCGGGGAAGTAATCATCCACAGAAACGGAAACGGGGAATGAAGACCAAACTGAGTTCAGTCGCGCTACTTCTTGTGTCCCTAGCAGTTCCGGGTCAGCGGTTCATGCTGGCGCAAGCGCCGGCAGCAAAACCTGCTGGAGCCCAAACGGCGGCCGCCAAGCCGGCGGCCAAGAAACCTGCAGCCAAACCGGCAGCCCAGTCCGCTGCGCCGCCTCCCGTGCT
>JBGPLR010000453.1:0-3447 GCA_041486545.1 Terriglobia bacterium | reverse complement strand
CTGGCCGAACGCACGGGCGGCAAGGCTTACTTTGGACGCAACAATCTGGAACTGGGCGTCCGCACCAGCATTGACGACGGCTCCACGTACTACACGATCGCCTATTATCCTGAGAACAAGACCTGGGACGGCAAGTTCCGCATCGTCCAAGTGAAGCTCGGCCGGAGCGGAGTGAGTTTGCGCCATCGCCAGGGCTATTACGCGCTTGATCCCACCGGCGGCGGCAAGGACACGGAGAAAACCTTGGGACGCGAGTTCAGCAGCGCGCTCAGCATGGACGCTCCCGGCGCCACGTCCATACAGTTCAAAGCCCAAGTGGCCGCGGTGACGCCCAAGGTGCTGGTCAAGTTCGCCATTGATCCGCACTCGCTGGCGTTCAGCAAGAAGGACGACTCGCACCAGCAAGCCGCCGTGAGCTGCGCGGTGGCCGCGTATTCGGAAAAAGGCGTCTTCGTCAAGCAGGAGATGAACAGCATGAACGCCTCCGTCAAGCAGGAAGACATTCCTAAACTCATGCAAGGCGCGCTCGGCTGCGAACGCTCCATTGACCTGAAGCCGGGCAAGTACAGCCTGGTGCTGGGCGTAGTGGACCGCAGCACGCGGCTCATCGGCACGACGACGGCCTGGGTGAAGGTACCGTAAGCCGAAACGCGATCTACCGTTTCCCCACCGTCGCCACTTTGCCGTGCGTCACGGCCACGGCCTGCTTCTGTTCCGGCGTGGGCGCGGGCGGCTCAGGGACGAGTGACTTCAATCCCAGCTCTTTGCGCAGCTCGGTTTCCAGCTTGACCATCACGTCCTGATTGTCTTTCAGGAACTGCTTGGCGTTTTCGCGGCCCTGGCCAATGCGTTCGCCTTTGTAGCTGAACCATGAACCGGACTTCTCCACCATCTCCTTGGCCACGCCCAGATCAATCAGGTCGCCTTCGCGGGAGATGCCTTCACCGTACATGATGTCAAATTCAGCTTCGCGGAAGGGCGCCGCGGTCTTGTTCTTGACCACTTTGATCTTGGTCCGGTTGCCGACCACCACGTCACCGTCTTTGATCGCCGCAATCCTGCGAATATCCACGCGGACGGACGAATAGAACTTCAGCGCGCGTCCGCCGGTTGTGGTTTCCGGGTTGCCGAACATCACGCCAATCTTCTCTCTGATCTGGTTGATGAACACCAGGCAGGTGCGCGACTTGGAAACAATTCCCGTCAGCTTGCGCAGCGCTTGCGACATCAACCGGGCCTGCAGGCCCATGTGGCTGTCACCCATTTCGCCTTCCAGTTCGGCCTTGGGGACCAGCGCGGCCACCGAGTCCACCACCAGAACGTCAATCGCGTTGGAACGGACCAGGGCTTCAGCAATTTCCAGCGCCTGCTCGCCCCAGTCGGGCTGGGAGACCAGCAGGTTGTCCACGTCCACGCCCAACTTCTTGGCGTACGCGGGATCCAGGGCGTGCTCAGCGTCCACGAATGCGGCCATGCCGCCGGCCTTCTGGGCTTCGGCCACCACCTGCAGCGCGACGGTGGTCTTGCCGCTGGATTCCGGGCCAAAGATTTCTACGACGCGTCCGCGGGGGAAGCCGCCCACGCCCAGCGCGGCGTCAAAGGAAATGGAGCCGGTGGAGATCACCGCGATGGGGACAATGGCCTCCTTGTTCCCCAGCCGCATAATGGACCCTTTGCCAAACTGCTTTTCAATCTGCGCCAGCGCAAGATCAATCGCTTTGTTCTTCTCTGCTCTTTCTCTTTCGTCAGCCATTCTTTCTCTCCGGGGTGCGCGCTACTCCTGCGCTGAAATCGCTTTTTTGTCGGACGGCGTATGCCTGTTTCCGCAGGCGATTATAAATATACACGAGTAGCGAAGAAAAGGGGAACTATATTTGGCGCGGAGAGGTTGCACCAGGGTTTGGGCATCAAGGGAAATTGAGGTGTTAACAAAGCGGGGAAAAGAACCCTTCCTCGCGCCGCAAGCCTGCGCGTAGCGTAGCGGAGCGATTTAAGCAAGAAACCTGCCGCCTAGTCGCTGGAGGTGACAGAGCTGAAGAAGGAGGTGTGATTGCCGACATCGCCGGAATTAAAACACCCGCAGTAGGCCTCTGGGAATCAAGTCGGCAGCGGGTTAACGCGGCAATATTTAAAGCTTTCGGAGTGCTTCGAAGGCCAGTTGCCCGAGGTGCCAAAACGTGAGGGGCTGCGGAAGGAGCAGAAGCGCGGTGCCACAACCCCAAAGGAGTTTTTTGTTGCTGATTACGCCAAAGCGTTGGAATGCATAAAGCGGCCTCTGCAGGGAGGGCCACAAAAGGCGATGCAAGAGTAGAAGCGCCGCGATGAAAAGGCCGATTACACAGGCCAGCAGATTGATTAAGTTGAAGACCCAGCTGCACATTATGACAAATCCGACCAGGCCAACTGCGGTCGGTGTTCCACCGTGAGCATAGTGCATTACTGTTAGACCCACGGTTATCGGGAGTGCAAAGAGGGCTAGGACCAGCAGCAGGCATGTGCCGAAAGCCAAGGTGGCGAGATAAACTTGCCTCGTACTCGACGCAGCAGTTACCTTCTTTACGGACCATTTAATGAGGGCAATGTAAAGAATGTCAAATATGCCGCTGATCGCAAGTGCTAACCCAAAGAAAAACAACGTTGCTAAAACGAGTTTGCCCTGCTGCCTTTTGTAGGCAAAGCGAGTAAAGTCCACAAGTACCACAAACATCCACGCAAACCTCACATACCAGAGCGCCACAACGAGTTTAAGTACGAACCTAAGTTTCACGCTCGCTTTATCCAATTGGTCATTTGCGAATGATGCAAAAGCAGGTACAAGTGCTACTCCTATGAGCTGTATTGACGTGAATATCGCATGAAAAGGAAAGGGCTTGCTTAGATGTAAGCCATGATTTTGGTAACTCACCAATGAAATAAGGTTCAGCGATGCGAGTGAAAGATAAAATGACACCCCTAGTAGTTGGAACGAGACTGGTCGTGCGCCGAATATTTTGTCGATGGCGATGCTGGTAAGCCCTGCAATTCCCTTTATAAATGCACCGCTGACCGAAAGGGCACTGTTTCGCTTGTCGGTTATTTTGATCCACCATTCTTCAGCCCGGCTTTGAATGGCCCCTTCTTCGTCTTCACTGAGCAGAAAGGCCGCTACTACAGACAGTGTGCCGACCATCTTTAGAAATAGCCAAGCTATAAAGAGTACTCGCAACATTCATTGGTCTCTTTGATGAAGATATAGCTTGACGGGGGTTTCTAACAAGCTCAATTTTAGGGCGCTGGAACGAATCGTTGTTGCCGGCGGGCGAGTTGAGCGGCACCAGGCCTTCGATGAACAGCTCCGTCAGAGCACGAGGGCGAGGACTTTGACGGTTTGAGGTATTTTTAAATCGGGATTGGCGCTAAGGCCAAACTCCAACAGCCACCGAGCGAAGCTTGAAGAAGCGTTTTCAT
>JBGPLR010000452.1:0-3451 GCA_041486545.1 Terriglobia bacterium | reverse complement strand
CCTTGATTTGTGGAACACGGCGATTCTTCACCCCCCTCCCCTCCCCGTTCATCCGCGAAAAATATGGACTTGGAGCTTGGCAAATATACTTGCCTCAGCAACCCCCACGGCAGGCCGGGACAGGCGCGACGGATCGGGTGATCGGAAAGGCAAAAGCAGATTCCTCGGCCAAGCCCTCGGAATGACAAGTTCTAGAGATCTGGGAGGTGTAGTCGTCGGCGAAAAGATTTTGAGGCGAGTGCCGGGCGGGAAGGCAGAAAGATACGCAGTCGGCTGAAATCCGTCTGCGCGGTCGGCTCGGAGAACCATGGAGCCGCCATGGGACCCGAGCGAGGGAGAACCGAAGGGCTCAGCCGATCACCCGGCTGCGTCCTGTGAAACACGGCAACTCTCGCCGCAAAATTGCGCCCTGGCGTTGCAGGTGCGCTGTAAGTCAAAGACCCGGGAAGCTGGGCGCAATCCGGGTCCTTGAATTTTTGAAAAGTGTTGGGCAGTTCAGGCTGGTGGCGCCGGTTTAGTGACGTTTTCCGCCTGGGGGCCTTTTTGCCCCTGGATTATCTCAAATTCAACGTCATCACCCTCTTGCAGGCTCTTGTAGCCTTCAGACTGGATGGCGCTGTAGTGGACAAACACATCGGGGCCGTCTTCCCTACCAATGAAGCCGAATCCCTTTGCGTTGTTGAACCATTTTACTTTGCCTTGAATTCTAGACACGTTCCTTACTCCGAGCGTCCTCCGGCAAATGCCGCTACCGGCCCCTGCCGGGGACCAATTTAGGATCAATTGGGTGCTGCCACTGCATATTAGGAGGGACGCAGGACACCGGAGGTTACCTTCCCCTGGTTTTACGTCTGTTACCCGCTACCTTGGCTTTCCTGTATTTTCATGCTACTCAGAGGCGTTGTCAATTACTGTTTTAAGAGAGCTCTTAGATTTCTAAAGTCAACAGGCCTTCTGGCTTTCCACGGGCAGCCTATTGATCTAAATCGGTTCATTTTTCATTTTCCTTAGCGGCGACCCGGCTTTTTCAGCGGCGACCCAGCTTTTTCTCCAGCCAAAGCAGGCCGGCGATGGTTTTGGCATCAACAATTTTTCCGGTGACGGCCATGCGCACGGCTTGCGCCAGAGGGAAAAAGCGCACGGCGATTCGCTCATCTTCTTCTGGCTGGGCCTGGCCTTTTTTGAGTCCGCGGGCCAAGAAGATCTGCATGCTTTCACTCACAAAGCCCGGGCTTACATAAAAAGAGAGGGCCCGCTCCCACTTGCGCGCTGTGTATCCGGTTTCTTCCAGCAGTTCGCGTTTGGCGGCCGGCAACTTTTGCTCGCCCGGTTCCAGACTGCCCGCCGGCAGTTCCCACATTCGTTGGCTGGCGGCGTGGCGGTACTGGCGTTCCAGAAGAACGTGCGGCGGACGCCGCGATTCGTCCAGCGCCAGAATCACAATGGACCCGGGATGGCGCACGATGTCCCGGCGAACCAGAATGTTCCCCGGTTCCTTGACCTGCTCCGTGACAACGTCAAACACGCGGCTCTTGAAAACGGTTTTCGAGGCAACAACGCGGGCAAGGCTCTTGGATTTGTGGCGAGAAGAAGACATGGCTCAAGTGTAAAAGATTTTGTAATTGGGTAATTTGTTAATTGGGAAACTTTGACCGCGGTGTGAGACTGGCAATTTACCAAATTACAAAATTACTCAATTGCCAAATCCGATGTCTGCTATTCTCCGTGCTGATGGCAACTCGATCAAACCGCGGACGCTCCAGCATCACGCTCATCGGCGCAGGCAGCCTGGCATCGGCTCTGGGGCCGGCGCTGCGGTCAGCCGGCTACCGGATTGACGCCGTGGCGGCGCGGGGGCTGCCAGGATCGCAAAAACGAGCCGCGGCGCTGGCGAAGAAACTCGGCGCCAAAGTGATAGCGCTCGACGAAGTCTCTCCCGCTTCCGACATCATGTGGGTCTGCCACACCGATGACGCCCTGTCCGCCACGGCCCGCCAGCTTGCGCGCAAGAAGGGTTGGAAAGGCAAAGTAGTCCTCCACTCCAGCGGCGCTCTCACCAGTGATGTGCTTTCTCCGCTGAAACGCGCCGGAGCGCACGTGGCGTCGTTGCATCCTATGATGACCTTTGTTGCAGGAACCGCTCCCGACATGTTGAAAGTCCCGTTCGCGGTGGAAGGCGACGCGCGCGCCGTGGCCGCCGCCCGCAAGATCGTGGGCCGGCTCGGCGCGGAAGTTTTTGCCATCAAGAAGAAGAGCAAAGTCCTCTACCACGCGCTGGGATCGTTTTCCTCGCCCATGGTGGTGGCTGCGCTGGTCACGGCGGAGCGCGTGGGGCGGGCCGCTGGGCTCACGCGGGAGCAAACCAGAAAAGTCATGGGGCCTATCCTGCACCAGACTTTGAAGAATTATCTGGAGCGCGGCGGCGCGGCGGCTTTCAGCGGGCCCATCAAACGCGGCGACCTGGAAACCGTCCGGCGGCACCTGCGCGAACTCCGGCGCGTGCCCGGCGCCGGCGAAGTGTACCGGGCTTTGGTGCGGTCGGGGGTGAGAGAGTTGCCGGCGGGAAGAAAGAAAGAGTTGTTGAGACTTCTGCAAAAACCTTGAAACGGAGGAACGGAGTAAACGGAGGACATTTGGGCTGACGGGACTACAAGGTCATCGAATCGACGGATCGACAGATCTCTTTCCTCTGCTTCCTCCGTTCCTCCGTGTTTCAAAGATTTTGAGTTTTCAGCGTTCCCTAAAAAGATGTCCCATTTTTTCTTTCTTGGTGTTGAGATATTTTTCCGCCGCGGCGTGCGGCTCAACTTCGCAGGGCACACGCTCAGCCACCTTGACGCCCACTGCCTCTAGCGCGGCAACTTTCTGCGGATTGTTCGATAGCAAACGAACGGCTTTGAGTCCCAGGGCTTTCAGTATCTCGGCGGGAAGCTGGAACTCGCGATGGTCGGCCTTGAAGCCCAGGTCTTCATTGGCCTGGACGGTGTCCCGGCCCTGGTCCTGTAGTTCGTACGCTTGCAATTTGGCCATCAGTCCGATGCCGCGGCCTTCCTGCTGTTCATAGACCAGCACGCCGGCGCCGGCTTCGGCGATCATGGAAAGCGCCATCTCCAGTTGCTGACGGCAGTCGCAGCGGAGCGAACCGAACACGTCGCCGGTGAGACATTGCGAATGAATCCTGACCAGCGGAGGAGCGCCATGGATGTCGCCCATCACCAGCGCCACGGCTTCTTCTTTATTCTTGCTGCCGTCATTTTTGCTGCCGTCGCGGAACTGACCTTCAAATCCCATGATGCGGAAATGTCCCCAGCGCGTGGGAAAATCGGCTTCCGCCAGCTTGCGTACGATGATTTCTGAACTCACTTATCCATTATAGAGGGTGCGGTGGTAACATCCGGAATATGGCGATCAGCGACACCAGTCCCGAAATCGAAGCCATGCAGATCAAGAT
>JBGPLR010000451.1:0-3463 GCA_041486545.1 Terriglobia bacterium | reverse complement strand
GGAAATCCTGGCCATTGTGGTGGGCGCCAGCTTCGCCGCCGGACTCAACGTGTACGCCACCGTGGCCACCCTGGGACTGCTCTCCCACGCGCACCTGTTCCAGCTTCCACCCGCGTTGCATCCTTTGAGTTCGTGGACGGTCATCGTCATTGCCGCGCTGCTCTTCGTGCTGGAGTTCTTCGCCGACAAGATTCCGGTTTTTGACCTGATCTGGAACGGCCTCAACACCTTCGTCCGCGTTCCCGTGGCGGCCTTGCTTTCCTGGGGAGCAACGCAGCAGCTCTCGCCTCTCGCTCATGTGCTGGTTACGGTGGTGGCGGCGGCGATTGCGCTGGCTGCTCACGGAGGCAAGACTGCGGTCCGCGCCGCGGTGACGCCTTCCCCGGAACCTTTCTCCAATATTGCCTTGAGTCTGGGCGAAGACGTGTTTGCCGTTGGCATCACCTGGCTGGCGACCCAGCACCCGGTGGCGGCGTCGGTCATCGTTGGCATCGCCCTGATTGTGGTGGTCATTACGATTCGCGCCGTTTGGCGCGCGTTGAAGCGCCTCTTCAGCCTCAGCGGTACGGAAGCCAGGCCAGCGGGTCAGTGAGCTTTATGGAAAGCCGGCCACTCCGCATGATCGAGAGCATCATATTCGAGAGCGCCATGTTCGACAACCAGGACGTCGCGGTCCATCCGCTGGTCGAGTCAAGACGCGCACGGCCAAGAAAGTCTGTGGTAATCCTGCTGTGAGCGCACGAGCGGGACTTGTCAGGGAGAATGTTTACCGGAGAAAGTCCTACTCCATCAGTCCTGTCAACCAATGCATCGTGTTCAGCGTGAATTTCTGGTTGTCCGCGTCCTTGAGTCCGCTCGTCTGGGCTGCCTTCTGTCCCTGGAAAACAGTCTCGCGCACCACAGACGAAATAGGTGAAGAGCCGCCCAACACTACCACTCTGCCCTTGCCTAAAGTAAACGCCACCGCAACCGGAATTCCGGGCACGGGAATCGGCGCCACGCGCGGGCCGGCCAAGGGTTGGGATTCAGTCTGAGGGCCGGTCTGCACTGCGCGCGCTGCTTCCAGTGCCTGCTTCTTCAGCAGCGCATCGCGCGGAATGTAGTTGGCTTTTTCCGAGCAGTGCAAAAGAGCAATGGCATTGTCTGGGACATTGCGAAAAGCTTTAAAACCATTGATCATCACAGTGTCCACCCGTTCGGCTTCCGAACGGCCCGCCATGATACCGTGGCTGGCGAGCATGTTTCTTTCCCGAACAAAGGCCTTGGATCCGAAGGGCGATTTTGTTGGCGACGAAACATTGACCAAATCCGGGTCGGACACGGGATCGTAGATAAGTTCAATGCCCAGACGGCTGAGCAGCATATCGCCGGCTTCAGCCTTGCTGGTGTTGGGGGCGAAAAGGAGCGAACCACCTCCAAAAACCCAGTCTCTGACCGCTGCCGCCTCCACGTCGCTAAAAAGCGGATGTGGGTTCTCAAGCCAGCTAAACGGCATGAACAATCCGGAATTCATAATCACCAGGACCCTTGCCTTGCCAAGGTCCTCGTACGTGAGCTTGTCGCGCGAAACACGGACCTGATAGCCGTCCGCGGAAACCAGCGTGGCGAATGCCTTGTCAAAGTGAGGATTGCCATGTCCCTCGTCCAGCAATACAACAGGCCCGTCTTTGTTAAAAGCCGGATGCTCAATGTGGGGCGAATACGTTTCGTCATCTTCAATGTTGACCTTGCTGACCTGTTCGAAAGTTTGTCCGGTTCTTGGCTGCTGGGCAGCAACCAGGAATGGACTGAGCAAGACCATCAGGCATAACGAACGCTTCAGCATAGAGAAGGTCCTGTCTGGCGGATTCGCCAATAGCTTCACGCGAAGCCGCATCAGGATGACAGCGTATTATCTCACGTTCGGTTGAGACCAGATTCCCCTGTTTGACGCTGCCAAGCGCCCCATGCGATAGTTTCTGGTTTGTTAGAATCCCAAGACCACTCCAGGAGCGGCCCGCGACAGCATGTTCCGATTTATCCCTCGCGACACCAGGTTTTTTGAACTCTTTGCCGAGATGGCCAACAATCTCGCCGACGGCGCCCGCCTGCTCAAGCAGACGCTGGATGATTTCCAGAACGTGGAGCTGCGGGTGCAGCAGCTCAAAGGCATCGAGCATCGCGGCGATGACATGACGCACAACGTCCTGACCAAGCTGAACCAGACCTTCATCACTCCGTTTGACCGCGAAGATATCTACCGCCTGGCGTCGTCACTCGACGATGTGCTGGATTTTATTTATGCCGCGGGCGTGCGGCTGATCATGTACAAGATCACCAGCGCGCCGCCGGCAGCCTCGCGCCTGGCGGAAATTGTGGTGCAGCAGGCCGACCAGCTTTCATTCGCCCTGGCCAAGCTGGAGAAGAAAGGCGACACGGTGCTGGAACACTGCGTGGAGATCAATCGTCTGGAAAATGAAGCGGACCAGGTGGCCCGCGCCGCCATTGGCGCGCTCTTTGAAAAAGAAAAGGACCCGATTTCGCTGATCAAGATGAAAGAGTTGTATGAAGTCCTGGAGATGGCCACCGACAAAGCGGAAGACGCCGCCAACGTCCTGGAAGGCGTCGTGCTCAAGAGCGCCTAAGCTCAGAAACCATGCGCAACCATCCTTCTCTTCGAGGCTAGCCGGGTGCACCTAAGCGTATCACTGGTCGTTGTCACCATTTTCATCGCGTTGTCGTTCGACTTCATCAACGGCTTCCACGACGCGGCCAACAGCATCGCCACCGTTGTGTCCACGCGCGTGCTTTCCCCGCGCCTGGCCGTTGTGTGGGCGGCAACCTTCAACTTTATTGCAGCTTTCGTTTTTGGTACGGCCGTGGCCAAGACCATCAGCAGCGGACTGGTGGACCCCACGCAGGTCACGCAATACGTGATTCTGGCTGCTCTGGCGGGCGCGATCATCTGGGACCTGCTCACCTGGTGGTGGGGCCTGCCCACGTCTTCCTCGCATGCGCTGATTGGCGGTTTGGCCGGAGCGGCCATCGCCAAAGCCGGCTGGCATGTTCTGGTGCGCGAACCGAAGCTCCACTGGCCGATTATCGGAACCATTCCGGGCCTGGGTGAAAAGTGGATGGCAACGTTGATCTTCATCGTACTGGCGCCGCTGATCGGTCTGATCATTGGGCTTGGGTTGATGATCATGATGTCCTGGATTTTTCAACGCAGCGCTCCGCGGACCGTGGACAAATTATTTCGCCGGTTGCAATTGCTCTCCGCCGCTGCCTACAGCCTGGGCCACGGCGGGAATGACGCCCAGAAGACCATGGGCATCATTGCCGGGGCATTGTTCACCGGCGGCATCCTCACCCAGGAGCAGATGCAGGCGGACTGGGGACCCTACAAGTGGCCCATCATCCTCTCCGCGCACCTGGCAATCGCGATGGGCACCTACTTTGGAGGATGGCGCATCGTGCATACCAT
>JBGPLR010000450.1:0-3471 GCA_041486545.1 Terriglobia bacterium | reverse complement strand
GACGATGGCGTACTGCGCGTAAGGGCCGGTTTCGCCCTCAAAGCTCAGCGCTTCACTCAAATCAAAAGCAATCACCGTTCCCTTGGTGAACTTCAGCATGAAATAACGCAGCGCGCCGATGGCGATCTGGGTGGCCGTCGCGCGACGCTCGGATTCCGGCGTCTCCGGATGCCGCGTATCTACTTCTTTCTGCGCGGCGGCAATCAACGAGTCCAGCAGATCGTCGGCCTTTACGCCGAAGCCCTTGCGTCCGGACACTTCGATGTAAGAGCGCTTCTGGTCCTCTTCTGAAACTTCATAGCCCAGGTCCATGGCGCAGCGCGGCGTGAGCGCAACCATTTCATAAGAAAAGTGGTGGTAATTTTCCGCCTGCTCGGTGTAGCCCAGCCCGCGGATGGCCTCAATCACGTTGTTCTGCGGATCAGCCTGGCGGGAATCAATCACGTTGTAAATCGCGTGGACGCCGCCAAAATGCGGGTGGTCGCTGTCACCGGATTCGGCGGAGATCCAAACCTCATGCCCGTCTGGATAGCGATAGAACCTGCGGTAGCCGAAGTCCTTTCCCAGCAAGCCGAACTTCCACAGGTGATAAGCAATATCTTTGCCGACGTAGGTCACGGTGTTGTTGGAACGGACGATGACTTTGGCGTCTTCGTCGGGGCCAGCGGGCGTTTCACTGGCGGCGCTTTCTTCAGGAGCCGATCCCGCAGCGGCGGTTGGCGAAGAAGCTGCGGCTTTGCCGCCAGCGCGCTTCATTACCCAGCAACCTTTGTTCTTGCCTTCTGTCTCAAAGTACAGCACGCCTTTCTGCTTCATCTGCTCAAAGGCCAGGTCCCAGAAATGCAGGTGCAGGATTTCACTTTCCTGCGGCAGAAAATCGTACTGGATACCCAGGCGCTGCATGGTCTCCAGGTGCCGCCTGATGATGGCCGCGGAGATCAGCGCTCCCATCGTGGCGGCTTCATTGCCTCCGCGCTCAATGTCATGCAGTGTCTGCAGACGAAACTTGAGATTGTCTTTGCTCTCTTCGTACCACTGCGAGACGCGGGCGTAGAGGTCCCAGCAGAAGTAGTCGAAAGGCTTGCCCGCGTTGCCCTGCGCGATGAGAGTCTGGACGTCAATCTGGGACTTCTTCTCCAGATACAAGAAGCCCACCACCACGTCCGCCACCTGGACACCGGTGTTGTCAATGTAGTTTTGAATGTCCACGTGCGCGCCGGAAGCGCGCAGCAGGCGGACGAAGGTATCGCCTAGGATCGCGTTGCGTAAATGCCCGATGTGCGCGGCCTTGTTGGGATTGATGCTGGTATGCTCCACCAGGATCTTCTCGGCCTTCGCCAGGGCGGCTTCGTCTGCCGAGGGTTCGCGTGACAGATCTTTCAGCAGCACGCGGGCCGCGGCTTCACGATCCAAGCGGGCATTGATGTAGCCCGCTCCTGCGACTTCAAGCTTCTCAAATCCCGGCACCGGTCCCAGTCCGGCGACAATTTCTTCGGCAATCTTGCGCGGCGGCTTGCGCAGCCGCTTGGCCAGTTCAAAGCTGAGCGGCAGCGCGAATTCCCCCAGGCTGACGCTGGGAGGCTGGTCCACCACCAGGCGCGGCAGGTCAAGCGAATACTGCCGCATGAGGAAGTCGCGGACGTGCCGGGTAAGCTGCTGCTCAAGTTCCAGATACAAAGTGTTGGCCTTTTATTGGTGTTGTGGCGATGAGCCCTTTAGAGCGTGTTAGACCTGTAAGTTGCTGATAGAAAGCAGATTATAACAAAGCGCCCGGCCCGGGGAGAGTTTGACGGGGCAAACCGCTGACCCTATGATGAATGTTCAGGGACTTCATGCGAATCGCGTACATAGAATGCTTCTCCGGAATCAGTGGCGACATGTTTCTTGGCGCGCTGGTCGACGCCGGAGTTCCGCCTGAACTCCTTGTGCGCACGGTTGAGGCCCTGGGCGTGGACGCGCGGCTGGAGATCTCTCGGGTAGACCGCAGCGGCATCAGCGCGACCAAAGTGGACGTGATCGCCGCGGGCGAGAAAGAACTGCCCCGCGAAGAATTCTGGGCGAAGAAAGCGCTCAGCCCTCAGCACTCAGCGCTCAGCCCTGAAACTTCGTCGCCCGTGAAGCATTCGCACGATCATGGGCATGAGCATTCGCACGGCGACGAGCATTCGCACAGCGACGAGCATTCGCACTCGCTTGAGCACGCTCACGATCACGGCCACGACCACAGCCATTCGCACGAGCATCATCAACACGAACCCCAGCACGAACATCAACACGAACATCGTGGACTGAAAGAAATTCGCGCCATCATCAACAAGGCCGCGATCACGCAAACCGCGAAAGACCGCGCCATCAGGATCTTTGAAGCTCTGGGCGCGGCAGAGGCGAAAGTCCACAATTCAGACATCGAGAACATTCATTTTCATGAAGTCGGCGCCATTGACGCGATCGTGGACATTGTGTGCGCCGCGGTCGGCGCGGAAGCCTTGGGCGTAGACGAGTTTGTGTGCTCGCCGCTCAACGTTGGCGGCGGCACGGTGGTCTGCGCGCATGGAACGTTTCCCATCCCGGCCCCGGCCACGCTTGAGCTGCTGAAGAATGCTCCGGTGTACTCCGGCGAGATCCAGAAAGAACTGGTCACGCCGACCGGCGCGGCGATTGTCAGCGTGCTGGCATCGCGCTTTGTAACTTTTCCCCGCATGAAGCCGGAGAAGACCGGATATGGAGCGGGGTCGCGCAACTTCCAAGGCCATCCTAACGTGCTGCGGCTGACGTTAGGCGAAACCACCATCGGCGAAACGGCGGAAGAATCCGCCGCAGCAAATGCTACGGAACAGATCAGCGTCCTGGAAGCCAACGTGGATGACATGACGCCACAGGTCTTCGGTTACGTGACGGAACGCATCCTAGTGGCGGGAGCCTTGGACGTGTTCAGCACCTCGGTGCAAATGAAGAAGAACCGTCCGGGGATGCTGCTGACGGTGCTGTGCCGCACCGAAGACAGCCCCAAGCTGAGCAAACTGATTTTCGCTGAGACTACCACGCTGGGCGTGCGCATGCGGCAGGAATCGCGCGCCACGCTGGCCCGGCGCCACGTCAACATCCGCACGCAATGGGGCGAAGTGCGAATGAAACTGGCCAGCTTGAACGGCAGCGTCAGCAATTACGCGCCGGAGTACGAAGACTGCCGGCGCATCGCCGAACAACAGCACGTCCCGTTAAGGACGGTCATGCAAGAAGCGATTAAGATTTATCTGGACCAAGAGAATGGATAAGGCCCGCAAGTTCTACATCACCACACCCATTTATTACGTCAATGCGCGCCCGCACATTGGGCATGCGTACACCACGCTGGTGTGCGATGCCGTGGCCCGCCGCAAACGTCTTCTGGGCCATGACACTTTCTTTCTTACCGGCACGGACGAGCACGGGCAGAAGATTGAGCGTTCAGCAACCGTCGCCGGCACCACG
>JBGPLR010000449.1:0-3476 GCA_041486545.1 Terriglobia bacterium | reverse complement strand
GCCCACCACCACTTTGCCGAAACCCGGCTTGTCGACGATTGCCGCATCCCACGGTGGCGATGACCATTCCGCCGGATCAACCTGCTTCACGTCATACATGAAGTAGAGGCCAAGAGTCTTCGGCGCGCCGGCATCGAGTGTGGCGAAGATGCCGGGCTGTCCGTCGGTGGGGACTTTGCTCACCTGCTGGAAGCCGGCGTCGCGGAACATCTGCATGGTCAGCTCGCAGCCTTCGCTCATGCCGCGGTTCTCGGCGGCAATGGACGGCTGCTTGATCCACGTCTGCAGGCGCTGCAGCGCTTCGTCATGCCGCTTGGCGATCTCGGCGCGGATCGCTGCCAGGTCATCGTCCGGCATCAGCGTGAAAGCCGATGCAAAGTTGTTTTCCGCCGTGGCCCAGCGGGGAAGAGCCAGTGTGGCGGCTCCGGCGGCGGCGCCGGCAAGAAACTTGCGGCGGGCAACGGGCGTGAGGGGCGTGCTGTTGTCTTGGTGATCGGTCGGCATGGGGTTGGCTCCTCGGCGGAAGGTTGAACGGCGGATTATAAGTGAGCGATTGGGCGGCGGCAATCAGGTTCGCCGCAAAAGCTATAATTGCCAGCCGGCCCGTCTAAAAAGTGAGGAGAAAAACAAATGATGCCCAAGCGGCGCCGCCCGGGCAAAGTACAATCGCACTGCAGCCCAAAAACTCTAAATACGTCTTAATAGGAGAACTGAGAGATCATGACCGGAAAGCTTCTAACCATCATCGCTGTAGCTGCTCTGCTCCCACTGGCCAGCCTCGCCTTACAACATGACCAGGCGCCCAAGCCTGCTCCCAAAGCCGCAGCCAAAGGTCCGGTGCAGACTTTTAGCGGCGAAATCTCTGACGGCCAGTGCGCCAAGAACGGGTCGCATCAGTCGGTGATGAAAAAAGCCAGCATCAACACCGCCGCCAACTGCACCAAGGGCTGCGCCCGCAGTCACGAGTACGTGCTGTTTAACACCGCCAGCAAGAAGATCTACCGGCTGGACGATCAGATTGCGCCGGCAAAGTTTGCCGCGCGGAACGTCAAGATCACCGGCAACCTGGACGGCGATACCATCCATGTGGTGAAGATTGAAGGCGTGAAGTAGCGGAAGCCAATGCTGATTGTCATTGTGGACGGCTTCGCCGGTGGCCACGGCCTCACATCCGGAACGTTATGCTGACGGTGGTTTCCACCTCCACTGGCTCGCCTTTGAGCATGTAAGGACGATAGCGCCACTGTTGCACCGCGCCGACGGCAGCTTGCGTCAATTCTGGCGGGCCGGAAATCACCCGCAAATCGTGAATGGCTCCATCTTTTCCAATAACCGCCTTCAGCAGCACCGTGCCCTGAATGTGGTTGCGCCGCGCTTCCGGGGGATAGATCGGGGTCACCCGGTGCACCACTAAACCTTCACTCACCCCCTGCGACACTCGCAGTTTTTGCGGAATACCCGGTTCATTCTTCGCAGCCTTTTCCTGGCTGGTTTCGCCTGGGGAAGGAGAAGGCGACGGACCGTCAGCTGCTTTTTCGTGCTTCTGGTCTTCAACATTTTCCGTAAACGCGAAGTTGTACGGCATCGTGGTGTGGACTTTCACGGCTTGGCCGTTCTGGAAATACGGCTTGAATTTCCACTTCTTGATGGCCTCCGCTGCGGCCTCGGCCAGCATCGGCTCACCACTGACGATCTCCGTGCTTTCCACGTCGCCGGATTCCGAGATCACGAGCCCGATCATCACTTGCCCTTGCAGTTTGAGCTGGCGCGCTTTTAGCGGATACGGCGCGCGTGGAGCTTTGATGCTCTCCAGCCGGGTTGAGTCCGGAATCGCGGAGCTTCCCGGCTCTACGGTCTTTGCCGGCGTGGATTCCTTGGCGGCAGGTTTTGCTTCGTCGCCTGACGGTTTGGTCGCGGTCTGGGCACTCGCGCAAAATCCCGCCGCAAGCAACAGGAGCGCCAGAGTCGGTTTGTCAAAGCAAATCATAAAGAACGGTCGATTATAGCTTGTCGTTTTGCAAATCTTGCGCTATCCGTCCGTGCACTTCTTTCCTTTCGCCACCCACCCTGGGGGTAATTAAGCAGGTTACCGTAGGACATTAGGGCATAGCTTTTGGAGTACACCTGATATGACTTGCAGTAATATAGGACTATCTGGCCGGAAGTTCTATAGTTCACACAGTCAACAGCCGCTTCGATCCACATTTATGGCGCAACTGGCAGGAACTGAGCGAGGTCGCAGAAGTTCTCGTGTCCTGGTGTCGCTGGCCTTGTCGGTTTCCGGCCAGAAGAGCGATGGCTCGCACGTAAGTGGTGCAGCGGAAACCATTTTGGTCAATCGGCATGGGGCCCGAATACGGTCCACGGTACCACTGGAACCGAGTATGGAAGTACGTGTCTGCCTGCTCGCTCCGTACAAGTGGCGTGTTGGCCTAGTGGTCTGGGCCGACAATGGCGAAAATGAGTACGGTATTGAACTTCATCGTCCGGAGAACTTCTGGGGGATCTTTTTCCCGCCCGAAGATTGGGAACTAGGTATTCCGGCCGTGACCGTCTTCAGCTCCCAAGAAACCAGCGGCGCCACCCAGCCCCGTAGCCCGCAAAAGAAACGCAAGGATCCTTCGTCTGAACCGCCTTCCTTGAACGTCCCCGAAGGCGGCACCATTGCCATTCTGCGCGGCATCGCCACCAACGGCATGCCTTTTCAGGAGCGCGACCTTATCCTTCCCGTGGGTGACCGCCACGCCACCATGTTGATTGGTCCCCTGGTTGAATTGGGCTCCACCATGAGCGTGATCTTCAGCAAACAGACCGTGGAAAAAGCCGTGGTCACCGCGGTTTCCCATAGCCGTGAATATGACCGCTGGCGCATCTGGCTGAACTTTGACCGCCCTCTGCATCTGGCCAAGCCCAAAGACGCAAATTAGATTGCGCGCCTGTCTTTTTCCGGCTAATTGCCAAGTGCTAATTGCTGATTGCTTCCCGTATACTCGTCCGTTGCTTTCCCTGAGGAGTTCACTTCACATGAAGCGCTTCGCTGTTCTCGCATTGCTTGCCGCCGTGTGCTTGCCCACTGTTGTTCTTGCCCAGCAACCGCTTAAGGCCGAGCCCAAGACCGTGTACATTCGCGCCGGCCACCTGTTTGATGCCACCACAGACAGCGTTCGCGACAACGTGATCATCGTGGTGATGGGCGACCGCATACAGAACGTGGCGCCAGCGGCTTCTTTCAATCTCCCAGCCGGCGCCACGGTGATTGATCTTTCCCGCGCCACCGTGCTGCCCGGCCTGATTGATTGCCACACCCATCTGGGCGCGCGCGCCGACCGCTACGACGAGATTTACCGCTTCAAGGACACGCCCTTTAACCACGCTTTCGCTGCGGTCGTCCACGCGCGCAAGACCCTGGAGGCCGGCTTTACTACCGTTCGCGACGTTGGCTCCGCGCCCTTTCTCGCCGTGGACTTGCGCAACTC
>JBGPLR010000448.1:0-3493 GCA_041486545.1 Terriglobia bacterium | reverse complement strand
CTCCAGCCGGTCCAGCATCTGCTTGTCACGATCACTCACCGCGTCCACAAAGCTGGAGAGGACCACCTGGCTGTTGACGCCTTCGTGCAGCACCATCCCAAACAGATGCTGCGCCACCCGCTCCTGGTATTCCTTCTCAGTGAACGCGGGCACGTAGAAATAGGCTTTGCCCACCTTGCGCCGCTGCAACAGACCTTTCTTATAAAGACGGTCCAAAGTGGTCATTACCGTGGTGTAGGCCAGGCGGGCGGAGAATTCCTGATGAAGATCGCGGACGCTGATCTCGCCGCGCGCCCAAATCCGCTCCATGACCTCCGACTCCAGCTTTCCCAGTTGGTCCACGGCGGCGGAGCGCGCCCCAAAATGTCGTTTCAGCCACATGGTTTCGAAATAGCCTATTCAGAGCTTCAACTTTACCAGAAGGCGCGAGTCGCTTGGAAATGGAAACATGATTTGCTGGAATCCCTGTTCCCTGCTCAAAACCTCGCCGAAGCCAAACTTCAGTTCTTATTACCCATGTGCTCCGACAGTCTTGCGAAGATGCTGGTCAGGTGAGCGTTCCACTGGTTCCAGTCGTGGCCGCCGGGGTTGACGTGAAACTCGTAGCGAAAATGGCGCTGTTCCAGCAGCGCCGCGAACTTACGGTTCGCCGGCAGCAAACCTTCTTTATCACCGCATGAGAGATACAGGTAAGGCGTTTTCGCTGGATCGGCGGACCCGGCCAGGACGAAAGGATCGTTGTCCCGCCGCGTCCGGCTTCCCCACGGCCCAAAGATGGAACTGTGATGGCGCCACTGGTCAACGCGCTTGATGGAAAACGGACGGCTGGGAACGTCAATGGCCGGGCTGACGCCGGCAGCAAAGAAGAACAGGTCAGGATGCTTCAACGCCATGTTCACCGCGCCGAAGCCGCCCATCGAGACACCGATGATGGCCCGGCTGGCGCGGCCGGGAGCCACGGGAAATCTGCTCTCAACATCGGCGATCAGATCATGAACAATATAGTCTTCGTAACGTTCCTGCTGATGATCGGCGGAATTGGTGTAGTAAGAAGAATGGCCTTCCGGCATCACCAGGATCAAGCCCTGTTCGGCAAATCGAGGCTCGGCGAAGCGAGGTTCGGCGAAACGCGCAACGTCAGAATCGTTCGACCAACTGCGAAAACCTTCGCCTCCACCATGGAGCAAATAAACCACAGGCAGCTTTTGTACCGAGGAAATCTTGGCAGGCAATATGACGCGGTACGGCATGTCGCGATTGAGCGCCGCGCTGTGGAACGTTACATCGCGCATTACCACGCCAGGAGTGAGCCGAGGATGATCCGGCGATGCGTCTTCCTTCTTCCGGCTGCATGAAGCCAGCAGGATCAGGAAAATACCAAGCAGCAACCGGCCGAAGCGCGATAAGAGACTCTGCCGTGCTTCACTCACGAAGGCCTTTCTTTCCGCTCCTGCTCGCGTTCAGCCGCTTTGTCGCGCAAAGCGCGGCCTTTGTCGGGCGTAGGATCTGGCACCACGCCGTAGGCTTTTCGTCCGTCGTGGTCTTCCGGGAGGTATTCGGTGATGGGCAGGCCATCTTTGTTCACGAACAGCAGGCAGTGGCAGTACTTGTATATCTGCATGTCATCGCAGGCGCAAATCCATGTGCGGTGGGTGATTTCCTCTTTCTTGTCGGGATAGAAACGGCAGGGACAAAGCGGCTTACCCAGCGTGTCCAGATGCTTGGCCAGCCCGACGACCACAGCCTCCAGCACTTCCGGGTCAGGATGGGTGTTGGTGCCGGATTTCTCGCAGTATTTTTCAACGAACTTGCGGATTCGCTGCAAGGATTGTTCAGTGGCTTTGTCGCTCATACCGGTTCTCCTTCCCACCCATGCGGCTTTAGCTTCCTGCAGCGGGCCAAGGCCCGCCTTGTGCAATCTTAGCTACTGTTCTTCTTTGTGTCTTAAACTCATGCCTGATCTTGGGCAGGTTAATTAGTGTGCTCTTATTTTTATTTATAAGCGATTGCTCCGAGAAGTTTTGGGCCTTCATTGGTCAAAACTGATCAGTTTTCATTGCAGCTAATGCTTATCCTGTAAACGGCGGTATCAGACGCTATTGGTCGAGTGGCAATATTCTAAACACACACTTACGTTGCCTGAAAACCCACTCTTCGCCGTGGCCCATCTCAGACGTCCCCAGCCTGACAGTTCCCGGCGAATAGATGTCTCCAACCAGCCCTTACAGAGGGACGGTTCGGGAGCCCGGTGAAGAGCACCCCTGATATCTGACCAAAGGAAAAGTTGCCGGAGCAGAGCCAAAGCGTATGACACCCATCAAGAAGCTTCTCTTGGTCGAAGATAACCCTGCAGCCGTCCGACTGCTCCGCGAAATGCTCGACCAGCAAAGCTCGCACCCTATCGAATTGGCGCACGTGGGGTCCATGGGTGAGGCCGAGAAGTATCTTGCAGAGCATGCGGTTGACATCATGGTGCTCGACGTGGGATTGCCCGATGTGCAAGGGATGGGGACAGTGAGGCGGGCCCACAAAGCCGCACCCCGCGTCCCCCTGGTGGTGTTGACGGGGCTGGACGACGAGGCGGCGGCCGCACAAGCTTTGCAGGAAGGGGCACAAGACTATCTCATCAAAGGCCAGATCGATGCGCGCGGGCTGGTGCGGGCGCTGCGCCATGCCATCGAGCGCAAGGCCCTGGAAAAGGCGCTGTTCGTGGAAAAGGAACGCGCCCAAGTCACGCTCAACAGCATTGGCGACGCTGTTATTTGCACGGACATCCTGGAAAAGATCACCTTCGTCAATCTTGCCGCGGAAAAGATGTTGGGCTGGCCGCTGAACGAAGCAGCCGGCCGGCCTATGGCCGAAGTTCTCCAGATTCTGGACGCCACCAGCCGTAAAGCCATTCCGAATCCGATGGCGATGGCGGTTGGGCAAAACCGTACCGTGCACCTGCCGGCCAACAGCGTGCTCATCCGGCGTGACGGATTGGAAATTCCAATTGAGGACTCGGTGGCTCCCATCCACGATCGTGAAGGGGACACAACCGGAGCAGTCATTGTTTTCCGCGACGTCAGCGCGACCCGGGCGATGGCGCTGGAGATGACGCATTCGGCGCAACATGACTTTCTGACCGGGCTGCCGAACCGGGTGCTCCTGAGCGACCGGATCAGCCAGGCGATCGTCTTTGCGCCGCGTCATATGAAGAAAGTCGCGGTGCTGGTTTTGGATTTGGATGGTTTCAAACACATCAACGATTCCCTGGGACATGCCATTGGAGACAAGCTTCTGCAATCCATCGCCAAACGCCTGGGGAATTGCGTACGCGCCACCGACACCGTTAGCCGGCAAGGAGGCGATGAATTCGTCGTACTGCTCTCCGAAGTGGAACAATCCGATGACGCTGCCATCTCGGCGAGAAGATTGCTGCTAGCAGTAGCGAAAGCCCATTCCATCGACGAGCGCGATCTTCATGTCACCGCAAGCATCGGCGTGAGCG
>JBGPLR010000447.1:0-3493 GCA_041486545.1 Terriglobia bacterium | reverse complement strand
CGCCGGGGCCCACGCCGGGCTGGCCCACGTTCTGGAAGGTTTCCAAAATCTTTCCGCCGCCCGCAGTGAGGCCCTGATGTCAGTTAAGCTGAAGCCTTCGTCGGACGCTTATGTGCTGCTGGCGCGGCTGGACCTGGCGGAAAACGATCCTGCCGCCGCTGAATTGAACGTAAACCATGCTCTGCAACTCGAACCCGGGAACGCCGCGGCCGCCGCGCTCAAGCACGATATCGCCGCGGCACTGGCCAAATCGCCACCCCGGTAGCTGTGTGAGGTAACAACCATGCGCGTCCGTCTAGTGTTAAAACTCGCTGTCCTTCTGGCCTTCAGTCTTGCCTCCCGCGCCGGCCTGGCCGACGTGCTGAAGATTGTCGTGGATGACACCATCCATCCCATCATGGCCGAACACGTGGAGCGCGCGGTGCAGCAGGCGGTGAGCATCCACGCTGACGCGCTGCTGATTGAGATCAATACTCCCGGCGGCCTGATGAGTTCCATGGAAGCCATCGTCCACGCCATCCTCGATTCCCCCGTGCCCGTGATTATCTATGTGACGCCGTCCGGCGGTGGCGCTGCGTCTGCCGGTTTTTTTATTCTGGAATCATCGGACGTTGCCGCCATGGCCCCCGGCACCAACACCGGAGCGGCCCATCCCGTTCGCGGTGACGGCCGGCCCATGGACCCGGTGATGAAGGAAAAGATTGAGAACTACGCGGCCTCCCTCATGCGTTCCTACGTGACCAAGCGCGGACGCAACGTGGAAGTGGCGGAGAGCGCGGTTCGCCAGTCGAAGTCCTTCACTGCCGAAGAGGCGCTCAGGGATCACGTGATTGATTACATCGCCAAGAACCAGGATGACCTGTTCCAGCAGATTGACGGCAAGACCATCACCCGTTTCGACGGGACCAAGGTGGTCTTGCACGTGGCCGGCAAACCGGTCCGTCTTTTTGAAATGACCGTGCGGCAAGAGATCCTGACTTTCCTGATGGACCCGAGCATTTCATTCTTGCTGTTCGCGATTGGCGCCTTGTGCATCTATTTCGAATTCAATCATCCCGGCGCCGTCGTTCCCGGAGTCGTGGGCTTTATTGCGATTCTGCTGGCGGTGTATGCGCTGAATATGCTGCCTTTCCGCTCCATCGCACTCGTGCTCATTTTGTCCGCCTTTGTGCTCTTCGCCCTGGAGGCCAAGCTTCATACTCATGGCGCGCTCACTACGGGCGGCATTGTAGTGATGGTGCTGGGTGCCCTGCTTCTGGTGGATGGCCCCATTCCCCAGATGCGCGTAAGTTGGTGGGCTGCGCTTTCCGTCAGTGTGCCCCTGGGCCTGATCACCGCATTCCTGATGACCATCGCCATTCGCGCCCGGCGCAACAAGTCCGTCATGGGCGAGCGGGCGCTCATCGGAGAGTTGGCCGTGGTACGCTCTCCGCTCACGCCTTCCGGCAAAGTTTATCTGCACGGCGAACTCTGGGACGCCGTGTCCCCCACCAACGTCCACACCGGCGGCCACGTAGTTGTGCGCCAGGTGCAGGACCTGGTTTTAAAGGTGGAAGCCGCGCCGGAAGACCCGCCATCCGGTTCGCGCCCGTGATATCGTTTTCTTTGCTTTTTTGAGTGGCTGCCCGGTGCCATTAGAATCCGGTGCGCAGGTTAACCTGACTGTGGGGAGGTCCCGTGCCCTGGTATTTCATCGCGATTCCCATCGCTATTGTTCTGTTGTACGTCCTTAACTGCATCAAGATCATGCGCGAATACGAGCGCGCCGTGATCTTCCGCTTCGGGCACCTGCAACAGGAAGCCAAAGGCCCGGGCATCATCGTGGTGTTTGCGCCGGTGGACAAGATGGTCCGCGTGGACCTGCGCCAGCAGGCCCTGGAAGTTCCTCCGCAAGACATCATCACCCGCGACAACGTTACGCTTAAGGTGAACGCCGTCATTTATTGGCGCGTGCTCAACGCTCCCCAGGCCGTGGTCCAGGTACAGAACTACTACTGGCAGACCCAGCAGTTCGCCCAGACCACCCTGCGCTCCGTGCTGGGCGAAGTGGAACTCGATGAGCTTCTCGCCCATCGCGACAAGCTCAACGCCCGCATCCAGAGCATCCTTGACGGGCACACCGCGCCCTACGGCGTAAAAGTCTCCAACGTCGAAGTCAAGCAGGTTGATCTGCCTGAGTCCATGCTGCGCGCCATGGCCAAGCAGGCGGAAGCTGAGCGCGAAAAGCGCGCCAAGATCATTCACGCTGAAGGCGAGTTTGCCGCCTCCCAGCGCCTCATGGAAGCCGCGCACATCCTTTCCGGCGAGCCCATTGCCATTCAGCTCCGCTACCTGCAGACGCTCACCGAAATCGGCGTGGAGAAAAACACCACCATCGTATTCCCCCTGCCGGTGGATATTCTTACCGCCATCACCAGGGCCCTGGAGAGCGTCGCGAAGAAATAATTACCGGGCAAAATCGGATACACTGGGGTAAATTCTCTCTGGAGTGAAAATGGGCGATCAGGAAACCGGGCAGGAACAGGACACTGAAATCACTTTGAGCACCGGAAAATTGCTGGGGATCTTTTTCGGCCTGGCGATAATCTGCGGGCTGTTCTTTACCCTGGGATACATGCTGGGACACGCCAGCGCCGCCGGCGGCAAGACGGAAATTGTTGGCAGCGTCCCCACCGGTGGCAGTTCCGCGGGCAAACCATCCGCCACCAACAAGGGCGGCGATTCCAGCCAAAACCCGTCAGCGTCCACCAGCACGCCGGCGCCCGCTCAGACTCCTCGCCCTGGCGCTTCCCCGTCGCCAAGCCCGGTTCAGGACGCGTCCACTTCAACCAGCGGTAGCTTTATGGTCCAGGTGGCAGCGGTTTCCAAGCAAGAGGACGCGGAAATTCTGGTCAACGCCCTGCGCAAGAAGCAATACCCAGTGTTCATCGCCAACGTCCCCGGTGACGCGCTGTTCCACGTCCAGGTTGGCCCTTTCAGCGATCAGCGAGAAGCGGAAGCCATGCGCAGCCGCCTGGCCAGCGATGGATACAACCCGATCTTGAAGAAGTGAGTATTCAGCAAGGAGCAGGCGGGAAGGCTTTGCACCAGGTTTTCTCTGAAACCCCGAGCGAAGCGAGGGGGCCCTATTCCCGGAATAGCCTCCAGCAACTTCAGCTTTTTGCGGCGGCCGGGAAGGAATTTCCCGAAAGCGCTTCGTGGCGATAGGAATCCCTGGCTTCGCTCGGGATTTCAGAAGACGCTCTGCTGTAATTCTTTGTGCTAATTGCCAAGTGCTAGCTGCTAGTTGCTCAGTCCGTATCAAACCTTTGTTCTTTGAACGGATCGCCATACATGTGATAGCCGTTCTGTTCCCAGAAGCCTGGGACGTCGTTCTCCAAGAACTCAAACCCGCGTACCCATTTCACTGACTTCCACGCGTACAAATGCGGGACAATCAGGCGCAGGGGATAGCCATGTTCGGCGGAAAGTGGCTCGCCATCGTGGTGCGTTG
>JBGPLR010000446.1:0-3504 GCA_041486545.1 Terriglobia bacterium | reverse complement strand
TGCTCCTGCTCCAAGACAACAACGTCATAACCGGCGGTGGCGCTGACCTGGGCAATGCCGGAACCCATCAGACCGCAACCGAGAACGCCAACTTTTTTGATTGCCATATTGCTCCTTAAGAATTTAACAAAAGACCTTTACCACAGAGGACACAGAGGAACACGGAAGCCTTTTTCTGAAATCTCGAGCGCAGCGAGAGATCCCTATGGCAAACAGAAATCCATAGACTCTCGACCTACCGTCGCTTCTGAAAAAAACCCTCAAACAACAAAATTGCGATCAGGGCGAATCCAGAATATACAACCGAGTTTACGACGATGAAGACAACCCACGCCCATACACCGCCTCGTTCGCCTTCAAAGCCCCAGAAGGAAATGATCCCAATCCATCCAGGCAACGCCACAACCCTAGGTGCATGCCCGGGCATGAACTTCTCGACGCAGAACAGCACGAACGCAATCAGAATCCCGGCGGCGCATGCCATCCAAAGTCGCTTAGCCATGGTTTCTTTGAACCTGCTCTATCTAAGCCGATAGGGATCTCTCGCTCGGCTCGAGATTTCAGAAAAAGCCTCTCTCCGTGTCCTCTGCGGTAAAACCTACCTCTGCAAATTCTCCACGATCATCGCAATCCCCTGTCCGCCGCCGATGCAGGCCGTCGCCAGACCGTATTTCCCTTTGCGGCGACGCAGCTCGTGCAACAGCGTAATCACCAATCGCGTACCGGTCGCGCCCAGCGGATGTCCGAGCGCGACGGCCCCGCCGTTCACGTTGACCTTGCTGCGGTCGAGCCCGAGTTCTTTCTCCACGGCCAGATACTGGCCGGCGAAGGCTTCGTTGACTTCGATCAGATCAATCTCTTCCAGCTTGAGTCCGGCTTTCTTCAGGGCCAGCCTGGTGGATGGGACCGGGCCGCTGCCCATGATTTTTGGATCGACGGCGGCAATGCCCCAGCTCACGATCCGCCCCATGGGCTTGATGTTGCGCTTTTGCGCCGAATCCAGGGACATCATCACCACGGCCGCGCCGCCATCGACGATGCCGCTGGCGTTTCCGGCGGTGACGGTGCCGTTCTTGCCGAAGGCCGGCTTCAGCTTGGCCAGGGTTTCCATGGTGGTGTCGGGACGCAGGTGATCGTCTTTTTCGAACATCTCGCCGGTAGGCTCGCCTTTGCGGTTCTTGAGCGCGACGGGCGTGATCTCTTCCGCCAGGCGGCAAGCCTGCTGCGCCGCGCCGGCCTTCTGCTGCGACTGCAAGGCGAACTCGTCCATCATCTGGCGGGTGATGCCCTGCTGTTCGGCGTAAAGCTCGGCGGTGTTGGCCATGTAGAGATTGCAGTAGGTGTCCAGCAGGGCCACCATGAGCGAGTCTTCCATTTTGCCTTCGCCCAGGCCAAAGCCCCAGCGCGCGCCACGAATCACGTGCGGCGCCTGGGACATGGATTCAATGCCTCCAGCCAGCACGGTGGTGGCTTCGCCCAGTTGGATCATTTGCGCGGCGCTGACCAGCGACTGTATGCCGGACCCGCAGATGCGGTTCACGGTCAGGGCCGGAGTTTCAATCGGCAGCCCGGCTTTGAGCGCCACGTGGCGGGCGCCATAGAGCGAGTCGCCGGACGTCTGCTGGGCGTTGCCGAAAACGGCATGGTCGAATTCCTTGGGATCAACACCGGAGCGCCGGATGGCTTCCTGGGCGGCGACGGCGCCCAAGTCCATGGCGGTAAAGTCGCGCAATTTGCCGCAATAGCGGCCCATGGGCGTGCGCGCGCCACTTACGATTGCGATGTCAGTTTGTGCCATAAGAGAGACCTGTGTATGGGGGATAAGATGCGGGGGCCAAACTCATTAGTTTAACATTATCTTTTGCAAACGCTGTCTGCCAAATATAGTTTGATGGATGGCCGAGACGGGAATCTTAATGAAGCTCACTCCTCTCCTCATCGTTTGTGCTGGACTGTTTATTGGTTGCGACCGACAGCAGGCGTCGTCGAGCAACGCGTTACCGCCACGCGCTACCGAGCAGCAACCACTGGAGTTAAGCGGCCCAGGAACCGTGCACTTTGACGTGACCATTGGATTGAGTAAAGATGCCCGGAAGACTCTAAAGGATGGGCACGAAACCATCATTGTTGCGGTTTGGATATCAGGAAATCCGAAAAAAGGCGCTAATCCAAAAAACATTGGGGAAGAAGGCGTCGAGTTAGCACACCGCACGCGCGAAATTTCCGGCGAAGGAACTGTGCGGTTCTCCGAGCTTTTGCCTGCGGAACTCATGGCACAGACAGATGGCAGCGGTCTGAAACTTCAGGCGGATGCGTATTCTGGGCGCAAGTCATCTGCAGATAACTTGCTGGATTGCGGAGGCTACTGGGGAAAGCTCACTACGGACCAAAGCAGCAGCATTCGGCTTGAATGTAAGCTGATCGGTGAGAAATAATCCCCGAGTTCTTGCACAGGCCGGTGACGGCTAAAGCAATGCACTTCCGGACCCCCGGTGCCGCACCTACGGCGCTCGCCCGTCCGTGCCCAGCTACCCACCCTTACGGCTTCGCGTTCGCTCGCCTTAGAGTGGGCTAAACTCTGGCCGCGCCTGACGGCGCTAAGCAATAGGAGATCGCTAAACTGGGTTTTTCCAATCCGCGTCATCAGCGTTGATCAGCGGTAAGGTCTTGCTTTTTGAGGGCTACTCATTCCGCAGCGCCACCAGCGGATCAACGTACGTGGCGCGGCGGGCGGGGACGTAGCAGGCGATCAGGGCGGCCAGAGCCAGGAGTCCGCAGATGCCGAGGAAGGTGGCGGGGTCGGCACGGCCCACGCCGAACAGCAGGTTCTTGATCAGGGCGGTGGCGGCCAGGGCGCCCAGAGTGCCGACAACCAGGCCGACCAGAACCAGCCGCATGCCGTGGCCCACGACCAGGCGCATGATGTCCAGACGGCGCGCGCCCAGGGCCATGCGGATGCCGATTTCGTTGGTGCGGCGGGCCACGGAGAAAGAAAGCAGTCCGAAGAGGCCCACGCAGGTCAGCCCCAGGGCCAGCAGGCTGAACGTCCCGCACAGCGTTGCGATCAGGCGGTCCTGCCGCAAAGACTCGTCCACCTGCTGGCGTAGCGTCCTGACGCTGACGATGTTCACGGTGGGATCAAGCTGGCGCACCAGGTCGCTCAGCGGGCGGACCAGCGTGTCGGCGGTGCTGTTTGCCGCGCGTACGGATAATGTCGCGCGGACCGTGGAGCGCGGCTGCGACTGCAGGCTGGAAAGGTAAAAGTAGTCCGGCGTGGCTTCGCGCAGGTCGTTGTATTTGGAATCGCCCACCACGCCGACGATCTCCATCGGCGGGCGCGAGCCTTCGACGAACTTGAAGCGCTTGCCGAGAGGGCTGTTTTCCGGGACGCTTTTTTCACTTAACCCCTGGTCGCCGAAGAAATGCCGGGCCATGGTCTGGTTGATGATGGCCACCGGCGGCGAGTCCGGCGTGTCGTGGAAGGAAAAGTCACGGCCACGCAGC
>JBGPLR010000445.1:0-3520 GCA_041486545.1 Terriglobia bacterium | reverse complement strand
GATCATCAGTAAGAAGATGAAGTTCTACGTGATTGATGCCTACAAAGTGGCCAAAGAAACCGGCATGGGCGGGCGCATCAATACCATTATGCAGACTTGTTTCTTTGCCATCAGCAACGTGTTGCCGCGCGAACAGGCCATCAGCGCCATCAAAAATGCCATCCGCAAGACGTACGGCAAACGCGGCGCCGCCGTGGTGGACAGAAACTTCAAGGCCGTGGACGAAGCTCTGCACAACCTGTTTGAAGTGCGCGTCCCTGATTGTGCGACCAGCGGCCTGGTCCTGCAACCTCCGGTCCCTGCGCAAGCGCCGGAATTTGTGCGCAACGTGCTGGGGCCCATCATCCAGGGCAACGGCGACATGCTGCCCGTCAGCATGATGCCTGCGGACGGCACCTACCCCAGCGGCACCTCGCAGTGGGAGAAGCGCAACATCGCCCTGGAAATCCCCGAGTGGGACAAGGACCTCTGTATACAGTGCGGCAAGTGCGTCCTGGTTTGTCCGCACGCTGTGATTCGTGCCAAAGTTTACGACGATGACAAATTGGGCGGCGCGCCGGAAGGCTTTCTCTCCGCGCCGGCCCGCTGGAAAGACATGGGCCACATGAAGTATTCGCTGCAGGTCTCGCCCGAAGACTGCACCGGATGCACCCTCTGCGTGGACGTCTGCCCGGCCAAGAGCAAGACGGACGCGACGCACCGCGCGCTCAACATGGTTCCGCAGCCGCCCATCCGCGAGCGCGAAGTCAAGAATTGGGACTTCTTCCTGCAACTGCCGGAATTCGATCGCGAAAAACTTTCCTTCAGCCAGATCAAAGACGTGCAGCTCATGCAGCCGCTGTTTGAGTTCTCCGGCGCCTGCTCCGGCTGCGGTGAGACCCCGTACATCAAGCTGATGTCGCAACTGTTCGGCGACCGCACCATTGTGGCCAACGCCACCGGGTGTTCGTCCATCTACGGCGCCAACCTGCCCACCACGCCGTACACCGTGAATAAAGATGGCCGCGGCATCGCCTGGGCCAACTCGCTGTTTGAAGACAACGCTGAATTCGGCCTCGGCCTCCGCCTGGCCCAGGACAAGCAAGCAGAGTACGCGCGCGAACTGCTGCTGCGTCTCTCGCCCGTAGTGGGAGTGGAGTTGTCACGAAGTCTCCTGGAAGCCGACCAGTCGGGCGAAGCCGGAGTCCACGCCCAGCGCCAGCGCGTTGTCGAATTAAGGAAGGCGCTGGCCACGCTGACAGCCGACAACCGTGACGCCCGCGACTTACTCGTCGTCGCCGACGAACTGGTCAAGCGCGCCGTCTGGATCGTGGGTGGCGACGGTTGGGCTTATGACATCGGCTACGGCGGCCTGGACCACGTGCTGGCTTCCGGACGCAACGTCAAAATCCTGGTCCTGGACAGCGAAGTTTATTCCAACACCGGCGGGCAGACTTCCAAGGCCACGCCGCGCGCTGCGGTGGCCCGCTTCTCCGCCGGCGGCAAATCCACGCCCAAAAAAGACCTGGCGATGATGGCCATGGTCTATGGCCACGTCTATGTTGCGCGCGTTGCTCTGGGCGCGTCCGACATGCAGACGCTCAAGGCCTTCAATGAAGCTGAGGCCTTCAACGGACCTTCGCTCATCATCGCCTACGCGCACTGCATCGCCCACGGCATTGACATGACGCACGGACTCTGCCAGCAGAAACTGGCTGTTCAGTCCGGACACTGGCCCCTGTTCCGCTATAATCCGGCGCTGGCGGAGAAGGGCCTGAATCCCATGCAGCTGGATTCAAAAGCGCCCTCGATTCCCCTGCAAGACTACCTCTATAATGAGACGCGCTACACCTCATTAAGACAGACCCATCCAGCCGAAGCCCAATCCCTGCTCAAGCAAGCCCAGCAGGACGTGGTGGAGCGCTGGCGATTGTACGAAAACTGGGCCAAAGCGCCCGTGAACGGTAAAGAACTGTAACAACTGTAAGGCCCCGCTGTGCGCAGAGAAAGCAAGTTGCTTGTTGCTCTTGCCGCTCCTGATGCTTTGCGTCCTTTGCGTCCTTGGCGGTAAATCCATTCGGAGGAACCACGTGAAGACCGTATTCGTAGTTGGCGCGGGACCCGCAGGACTTTTCGCCGCTCAGAAGATTGCCCAGGCCGGCCATGAAACTTTCATAGTGAATCGCGACATCAAGCCCGGCGGCCTGGCCGAGTACGGCATTTATCCCACCAAAGACAAAATGAAGATTGGCCTGCGCAAGCAGTTTGCCAAGGTGCTGAGTTTTCCCAACGTGCATTACTTCGGCCACGTGCCGGTGAGCAGCCAGTCGGCGGTTTCCGTGGCCGACCTGCAGGCGTTTTCGCCTTCGGCCATCGTTTTCTCCGTGGGCGCGCAGGGGACCAAGAAGCTGGGTATCCCGGGCGAGACCGCCAAAGGCGTGTACGCCTCAAAAGATTTTGTTTACAGCTACAACCTGCTGCCGCCGTTTACTTCCCGGGATTTTTCCACCGGCAAGCGCGTGGCCATCATCGGCATGGGCAACGTGATGGTGGACATCGCCCGCTGGCTGCTGATTGATTCTCCCGTCAAGACCGCGGAAGAAGTCGTCGTCATTGCGCGCCGCGGCCCGTTTGAAGCCAAGTTCGACAAAAAAGAATTTGACCACGTGGAAGAGTTCCTGGACCGCAAGGCCTTTGACGATGAACTCCGCCGCATCCAGCCGCAACTGGCTTCCGTGGGCCAGGACATCAGCAAGCTCGCCGAAGATACCTTTCCCGTGCTGGCCAAGCCCGCCCAGGAAGTCAAAGGTCCGCGCATGAAGTTCCGCTTCCTCTGCTCGCCGCAAGCCATTCACGCGGATGCGGCTGGCCGCATTGACAAGCTCACCGTCGTTGAAAACGTTCTCTCTGAACGCGACGGCTCCATCTCCTGCAAAGCCACCGACAAAACTGCCGACCTTGACGTGGACACCATGATCTTCGCGATCGGTGACGTAGCAGACCCTTCGCTCGGCCTGCCGTACCAGCGCGATTCTTACGTCACCAACCCTGCGCCCGGTGAAGACCCCAAACGCGCTTCGGCTTATGAGCTGTTTGATCCGCAAGGCAGCAAGGTCCTGCCCGGCATGTACGCCGTGGGCTGGGCGCGCAAAGCCAGTGACGGACTCGTGGGCATCGCCCGGCATGACGGCGAAGTTGGCGCCGCACACGTGCTCAAATACCTGGAAGGCGTCGCCGACGCTCAGGGCCCCACCGCCCAGCAGGTCCGGAGCTTCTTCGAACACAAAGGCCTGAAGGTCGTGGATAAAGCTGCTCTGGAGTCCCTGGGCCGCGTGGAAGAGCAAGTCGCAAAGGAGCGCGGACTTGCCTGGTTCAAGTTCGACAAAGACGAAGAAATGCTTGCCGCGATTGAAGCGGAGAAGAGCAAACCGGTTTCGGTTTAGCCACGTCGCCTCTCACTTTCAGGACTAGCCCTCACCACAGAGATGGCATGAATAAGGTGCAAGTTCTGAGGCGGTATGCTCCAGGGGAAAGAATCTGG
>JBGPLR010000444.1:0-3522 GCA_041486545.1 Terriglobia bacterium | reverse complement strand
GTTGGGCAGGACCACTTCCGCCATCTGCGATTGCGATTCGTTCACGGGGCGCGGGCGAAGGTTATTTGCGTCGCTCGAAGTCATAGGCATGAATTTAGATGGAGTCGAGGGGAAAAGGCAAAAACCTTACCGCAGATTAACGCTGATGAACGCAGATCAGAAAAACGTTCGCTAGTCTGCTTATCGAATCAAACAAATTGGCCGGATCAGCATTTATCTGCGAAATCAGCGGCTAGGTTTTTCGTGCCCGGCGTTCCAGGTACGTGCCCAGGTAGGCCTCGGTCTGCCTCTGCAGGCACGCGTCTTCCAGTTTCGTGAGCCATCGCTGTCCCACGCAGTCAAACTCCACCACGCCGTGCTCCACCGGAGCGTGGTCGCGCTCGCAGACGTATTGCAACACGATTCTTGGGCCATCATTCTTCGCCACCACAAAGCGCACGCAGTCGGCGCGACGGTCGGCTGGCAGTCGCGAACACCCGCCGGCATTGCCCAGGTTGCAGAAGTCCCGCAGCTCAGCATCTGACGGGTTGATTTCTTCCTTCGCCGCCCGGCACGTCCCGCAGAAGCCGGCTCCCAGAGGCAAGCGCGCCGGGAAAGGCCATCCGGCGGAGTAGTTCTTTTCGGTGGGATAGAAAAAAGGGCAAGCCACAGCCAGCCCATCTTATGTGACAGCGGCGGCGAATTGTGTAGAATTTTTTACAGCCATGACTGACCCCACGCAGCTTCCCTCCAACCGGCTTGAGATGCTCACCGCGTTCCTGGAACAAAACCCGGGCGACGCCTTCGCCCGCTACGGCCTGGCCATGGAGTATGCCAAGGCCGGCCAGACCGACACCGCGCTGGAACAGTTCGCCAAACTGCTGCAGCTTCATCCTGACTACACCAACGGCTACTTCATGGCCGCGCAGACCCTCGAAAAGATTGGCCGCACCGCCGACGCCAAAAAGATGCTCGAGAACGGCGTGGAAGCCGCCAAACGCACCGGAAACAAGCACGCACTCAATGAAATGTCAGGAATGTTGGATGAAATTTCACGTTAGCCGTTCTGAAATCTCGAGCGGAGCTGCTTCTGAAATTCCGAGCGGAGCGAGGAATCCCTATCGGATACGACCATCAGTCAGGGAAACGGCATATGCTTCGTTTTGCTACGAGTTTACAAACCTATAGGGATCCCTCGCTACGCTCGGGATTGCAGAAAAAGGCCCGGATATTGAAGCCGCCACTAACTCGACCTCTTCGCCTCTCCCTCGGCCACTACCTGCGCCGTCGGCCGCAAGGACTTTCTGATCCGGCCTTCCACCAGCCCCGGCGCATTCTGGTACAGCTTGACGAAGATCCAGTAGAACCACGGCGTCAGGGCCTGGCGTTTGTGCTTGAGGACGGCTTTGAGCGTGTCGCGAGCCACTACTTCCGGACCGACGCCGATTTTAGCTGACGCGCCTACCCGCTCCGGCTGGCTGCCCTTGATCATGTTCTTGGAGAAGTCGGTGGCGATGTATCCCGGGCAAACCGTAACCACGTTGATGTTGTGGCGTTTCAATTCCATGCGCGCGGCCATGCCGATGGCCTGCATGGCATGTTTGGTGGCGGCGTACCCGCCCATGTACGGCGTGGCGATGTGCCCGGAGACCGATGAGATATTCACAATGTCTCCTCCGCCGTGCTGGCGCATCGCGGGGATCACCGCTTGCATGCACTCAACCGTGCCGAACAGATTTGTTTCGAACATCGCGCGGAACCGGCCCATGTCCATTTTTTCCACCGAATCGTTCAGCCCGAAGCCGGCGTTATTCACCAGGATGTCAATCTTCCCAAATCTTCTGAGAGCCGCATGGACCATGGCGTCCACCTGGCTGCGCTGGCTGACGTCACAGCTGACGCACAGCGTGTTCTCCCCTGTCCCGCCGATACGCGGGACGGCGGCTTCCATGCGCGCCAGATCGCGCGCGCACAGCACCAGCTTGGCGCCTTCCTGCAGAAACAGTTTTGCAATGGCCTCGCCAATACCCATGGACGCGCCGGTAATCACCGCCACTTTGCCTTGAAGTTTCATGGCTCAAGTTTGTAGCGGGAGAACGTGGCGTAGTCAAGCAACTCGTCAAGGCTCCTGCGGACGGCCCCCTGTTGACCCACCACGAAAGTGCTGCCTGGATCGCCCGTATTCAGATGCCCGTAAGATAAAATGTTTGCGTGAACCTGCTCCCCCTATTCCCGCTGGATCTGGTGCTGTTTCCCGGCGCGCCGCTTCCCCTGCACATTTTTGAGCCGCGCTACAAGGAAATGATCGCCGAGTGCATCGCGCAGAAAAAGCCGTTCGGCATTGCGCGCGCCAAGGAAAGCGCCGTAGCCGAAGTCGGCTGCACCGCGGTCATCCTCAGCGTGACCAAGCGCTATGATGACGGCCGGCTGGACATCGCCACCGAAGGCACGCAACGTTTCTCCATCGTCCAACTGAACCACGATCGCGAATTTCTGCAGGCCGAAATCACTCATTTTGACGACGACGAGCCCGCGCAGGCGCCCCAAGCCCACCAGGAAACCGCCGTGCAATTGCACCAGCAGTTGTTTGACACCATGGAACAGGATTTTGAGCTGGACCTGACCAAACCGCTGCTGTCTTTCCAACTGGTGAACTCGCTGCCCGTGGACCTGGACTTCAAGCAGTCCATGCTGGAAATGAAGTCTGAGCCGGAGCGGATTGAGACCCTGATTGAGTATTACCGCGTCACCATCCCGAAAGTGGAAAAGACGGTGCGCACGCGCGAAAAGGCCAGCGGCAACGGCCACGTGAGCTAATCGGACAGCGTATAATCTCCTGCAGAGGGCCCCGCATGAATCTTCCTCCGACCTTGGGTGAGCTCAGGAAAAGCGCATTTTCTGAAGAAAGACTCCGCACGCGCAAGACCAAAGACGAACTCCGCGAGAACCTGATCGCACGGCTGCGTTCCGGCGAGACAATTTTCCCCGGCGTCATCGGCTACGAAGATACGGTGGTCCCGCAACTGGTGAACGCCGTGCTCTCGCGCCACAATTTCATTCTGCTGGGACTGCGCGGCCAGGCCAAGAGCCGCATCCTGCGCGCCCTCACCGGACTTTTAGACCCGCACATGCCGTACATCGCCGGCTGTGAGATTCATGACAACCCATATCAGCCCATCTGCAAACGCTGCCGCATGCTGATTGCCGAGCAGGGCGATAAGACGCCCATCGCCTGGCTCACTCCCGACGAACGTTACGTGGAAAAGCTGGCCACGCCGGACGTCACCATCGCCGACCTGATTGGCGATATTGATCCCATCAAGGCCGCGCGCGGCGGGCACGATCTGGCCAGCGAGTTCACTGTCCACTACGGGCTGTTGCCTCGCGCCAACCGCGGCATCTTCGCCATCAACGAGCTGCCGGACCTGGCGCCGCGGATCCAGGTCGGGCTGTTCAACGTGCTTGAAGAGCGCGACGTGCAGATACGCGGCTACCCGATCAGGCTGAACCTGGACGTCTGCCTGGTCTTCTCCGCCAACCCCG
>JBGPLR010000443.1:0-3523 GCA_041486545.1 Terriglobia bacterium | reverse complement strand
CGCCGTTGAAATCCGGGTTGCGCTGGTGGCCGCATTGCGTGGCGGCTTCCACAAAGGCTTCAGAAAGCGGGTTGGGAGAGACCAAGTCAGACACATGCAGCGGGCCGTCGGCGCCGTGATAGTCGCTGGCCCCGCGCTGCTGGTCTTCCGACTTCTTGAAGTACGGCAGCACGTCAGAATAACCCCAGCCGGGATTGCCCAGGTCGCGCCAGTGATCGTAATCGTAACGATGGCCGCGAATGTAGATCATGGCGTTGATGGAGCTGCTGCCGCCCAGCACTTTGCCGCGCGGCCAGTACAGGCTGCGATTGCCCAGTTGCGGCTCGGGCTGGGTGAAGTAGGTCCAGTCGCACGGGCCTTTGAAGAGTTTGGAGAACGCAGCAGGAATGTGAATTTCTTTGGCGGTATCCTTGCCGCCGGCTTCCAGTAGAAGGACTTTGACCGCGGGGTCTTCACTCAGTCGCCCGGCCAGACAGCAGCCAGCGGAGCCGGCGCCGATAATGATGTAATCGAACATCCCGCAGCTCCCCTCGGTTGGTTAGTCGGTTAGGCGGTAGGCGGACGATTGTATCGCGAAACGGCGCGTCTTTGCTTGGTTTACGCCGCAGCGGCCCGGCGGTTAGAGGGAAAAGAACATCTGGGTAGCTTTGCTCTTGCTCTTCTTCTTCCACTGCTGGAACAACTCAGCGTACGACAAAGTAATGTACTTGCCGGCGGAGATGGCCAGCTTTTGGGCGATGGCGTCAATCCACTGTGGCGGGCCTTCAATTTCGGCGAAGTTGCCGATGGGCGTTTCGTCAATCACCACGTGTCCCGTGCCGTCTGACCATTCGCTGCGAAATTTCTCGTAGGCAAAGCTGGGTTTGAACCCCGCAGCCAGCAGGATCTCCGAAAGCGCCGGCCCGTCTTGGACTTGGGTTTCAATTTCGCGCCGCGATTTGTGCCGTGTTGAACTGCCCTTGCTCTTGTCTTTGTAGGTGATGGTCCATTTCTCGCCGTATTGGCGGACGCGCAGCAGAGCGCCGCACCGTCGCAAGGGCGACCCCGGCCGATCGTAGAGCGTGTTCATTTCGTGCGTGCGCTCGGTGACCATGCGAAAACCAAGCTGGCTGAGCTGGGACGCCAGGGACTTGAGGTCTTCAACCTGAACCTTGATTTCGACTTCTTGAGCGTTCGGCATAGGGTTGGTTGGACGATGGGTTACGCGAGCTCCAGCGCCAGGGCCATACCCATGCCGCCGCTGACGCACAGCGTGGCCACGCCCCGCTTCGCCTTGCGCTTCAGCATTTCGTGCAACAGGGTGACGGTGATGCGCGTGCCGGTGCAGCCAATGGGATGCCCCAGCGCAATGGATCCGCCGTTGACGTTGAGTTTGGCGGGGTCCATGTGGAGTTCACGGTCGCAGGCGATGACTTGCGCGGCAAAGGCTTCATTGAGTTCGATCAGGTCAAAGTCGGCGAGTTTCAGGCCGGATTTGGCTTGCAGTTTGGCCAGCGCGGGAACCGGACCGATGCCCATGGTGCGCGGATCCACCCCGGCGGATGCGTAGCCGGCAATGCGCGCCAGCGGCTTCAGGTTGTTTCGCTTAACCAGAGCTTCACCGGCCAGGACCACGGCGGCGGCGCCGTCGGTGATGCCGGAAGAGTTGGCAGCCGTTACGGTGCCGGTTTTGGAGAACACCGGAGCCAGTTTGGCCATCTTGTCGAGCGTGGCTCCGAGGAAAGGATGCTCGTCCTGGGAGAAGCCTTCGTCGCCCTTCTTGCTTTGTAAGGTGATGGGGATAATTTCGTCTTTGAAACGGCCGGATTTGATGGCGATTTCCGCGCGCTGCTGGGAACGCAGGGCGAACTGGTCCTGTTCGTCACGGGTGATCTTGTACTGTTCGGCCAGGATCTCAGCGGTTTCGCCCATCACCAGTTTGCAGAGCTGGCAGATAAAGCCGTCACGATACATGCCGTCCACCAGTTCCTGGTTGCCCAGACGATAACCCCAGCGTCCGCCGTCCAGGTAGTAGGGGACGCGGGACATGGATTCAGTCCCGCCGGCCAGGACCGCCTCCATATTTCCGGCGGCAATTTCCTGGTAGCCCAGCGCGATGGCTTTCATCCCGGAGGCGCACGCCTGGTTCACGGTGTAGGCCGGAACTTCCTTGGGAACGCCGCTGCGGACTGACACCTGCCGCGCCGGGTTGGGACCGTTGCCGGCCTGCCGGGCGCTGCCGAAAATGGTCTCTTCTATGTCGGAAGCCGCCAGTCCGGACCGCGCCAGGGCTGCTTTAGCTGCCGCCACTCCGAGGTCGGTCGAGGTCAGATTTGCCAGTTTGCCACCGAACTTACCGATGGGGGTGCGGACGGCGGAGAGTAAGAAAACGTCCTGCAAGGTGCTTTTTCAACCTCCAAACGTCCAAGTCTATCAGGTATGAGGGCACTGGAATCGCTTGCCGAAACGGCCAAAATATGCAAATTGTGGCCAAAGTCCATGAATATGCAAAAAATGTGCACTCATTAGTAACCGAAGGACAACAATTGGATTGCAGCAGGGCATCCAAGTTAAGGTATATTGGTAACCGTTCGACTAGGGCTATCCTCTTAGGTAGTGCGCTTTTGGAGGGGGCGCTTGGAGTGGCAAAAAGGCAACATGCTTTGTTTCTAGCAAGATGCATGGATTGCACATTTGTCCTTCAGAATCATATAATTGGGTTCAAGTATTTGGGGGACCCTGAATTCAAAATGTCAAGGAGTTTGCATGAACCGAGCACTCACTGCTCTGTTGGCAACCTTAGTATTTGTAGGCGCCAGCATAGCGGCAGAACCAGTTCCAAACCACCAACAGCCCCAGAAGAAAGCAATCCCCAAGGTTGTAAAGGGCGACAAAACTTCCGGCAGGATGAGCAAGCCTGCAAAGAGTGAGCCCAAACCCTACCAGGTAGGCGAGGCCTCCTGGTACGGAAAGCAGTTTCACGGCAGAACGACGGCGAGCGGCGAAGACTTCGACATGTTCGAACTAACGGCCGCCCATAGGCAACTCCCTCTGGGGACCTATGTGAAAGTCACCAACCTGAGAAACGGGAAGTGGATCATTGTCCGGGTCAATGACCGCGGCCCTTACGTCGGCAACAGGATCATGGATCTGAGCTACAGTGCCGCCCGCATGCTGAACTTTTACGGGGGCATAGAAAAAGTCCGGCTCGACCTGATCAAACCGGAAACCGTGGCCGTGAACCGCGGTTACACTGGGGAATAAGCCCCGCCGGTACTATACTGGGCATGATGCCCGCCAACACCCCGGAAATCCTGTCCTCGCCCGCAGCCCTGAATCTGCGTGAGCGATTGATTGTAGCCTTGGACGTTCCCAATGCCCGAGAAGCTGTGGGGCTGGTTCGGAGCATTGGGGACGCCGCAGGCTTCTACAAAGTCGGCCTCCAGTTGTTCATCGCGGAAGGCCCGGAGATTGTCCGCGAGCTGGTAGGTTCCGGCCGCCGTGTTTTCCTCGATCTAAAGCTTCATGACATCCCCAACACCGT
>JBGPLR010000442.1:0-3534 GCA_041486545.1 Terriglobia bacterium | reverse complement strand
CTCGGATTTCGATGTTTCCAGAGAGCATATGGCCGAAGTTCCACAGTGGAATGGGACACTCGAAGCCGTATCTCTCCACGCCCTCCAGGAAGCTGCGCAACGCTGGGGTATTTCCCTGATGCCCGGGCTCCAGTTCGGGAAATGCGGCAGTCCCAGAGTCACAAACGGCAAAGAGACTCTATGGTGCACTTGGAACGAACCAACTGCGATGCAAGCCTTCCAGATAGGCATCGCGCGCTCGCGCCCTTTGCATCGGTCCCGCAGGCGGGGAGAGGTACCCTGGATACTGGCCGGCGGAATTGGCCTGGCCTGCGTAGCTGAGAAGAATTGAGAACATTTAAGAAATTGAAAACTTGAGGGGAGGAAAGCCACTGCTCAGACTTTCCTGGAAGCCTTACGGTAGATTACCTTCACACCCTCCCGCCATCTCTCATCCACGCCCACCAGCGTCCACTGTATTTCCGGCGAGAAATACCGCAGGATGGTATCCGCCGCGGGATGCACGCGCAAGGACGGCGCTACCAGAAACAGCAATGGCGGCTTGGACGATAGCTCGACGCCGGGAAAATATCCGTACTGCTGGAACTCGCCGCGCTGGTGGTGCCACAGCACGCGCGCCCAGTAGTCCAGGCCTTGCAGCGGCAGGTGGATGTCTTCATCAGCCTTCAGTTCCAGCACCGCCAGCCGCCCGTCGTGGGTGCAGGTCAGCACGTCAATCATGGCGCGGTCAGAGGCGGAAAACGCCGGGACCTGGGAATAGACGCGCGAGGCATCGTGATGCGAAGGCTCTAGGCGCGAATCAATGGCCGCCACGTTCTTAAACACCAGCGACTCCAGCCAGCGTTCCGGATACATGCGCCACAGCGGATCGCGGTGGTCGCCGCTCACCGACCGCGCTTCCGCGACCGCTTTCGCATAGTCGGCGAACACGGATTCAGTCTCTTCTGTCAGTCGCGCTTCAAATCCCGGCACTCCGAAGACGGTCTCTTCCTCCACGCTGAAGGTTCCCGGCTTGTTCACGGCGCGTACTCGTGCAATCTCCATGCCATGGATGCGGAACGCAATCTCCGTGGGCGAAAGCACAGTCGCGTCCGCTTGCGGCGCGCGGGTGAGCACTTTGCTCACGGCGCCATCAAATCGCGTGCGGGTTTGCGCGTGGTCCGGACAGTGCACCAAACGGGTTTGAATGTTGCCGGTATCGTGGAAGTCAATCTCGTTGAGTGATTCGTCGCGTTCGTCCAGTTCACAAAGTTGGAACTTGGCGGCATCTTGGTTCAGGTGAGCCAGGCGGATCTGCAGCGTGGTGGAACTTCGCGGAGGAACGTAAAGTCTCAGCCCTTCCACCAAGCTGTGTCCAGCTTCACGCTCGCGACAGGCCGCCAGCCAGAGCAGGCCAAACGTAAGCGCCGCGTCCACCGAGCCTTGGGTTTCATGCTGGTTCACGCCCATCACGGCCAGGGCGGAGCGGCCTTTGCGCAGCAGCCCGCGGGCGTACACCGGAGAGAAACTGTGCTCCAGGTCCATGCTGATGGAGAGCTTGCCGCCGGCCAGACTCCAGTCCGGCTCGGTGCGGCGCATTACATGCTCCAGCAGCCGTGCATAGCGGCTGCGCGCGGCTTTCTTGGCGGTGGGCGTGCGGCGGTCGCGGTCGCGGCAGATTTCCAGCTTGTGCGGCTTGGCCTGGGCAAAGCGGCGCACGCTCAGCGTGAGCACGCCGTCCTTGGCTTCCGCTTCCAACACGTTGCGCACCACGTTGCGCTCTTCTGACCACAAGTGCAGCAGGCACTTGCCGCGTTCGGCGGAGACGGAGTACTGCGCGGAATCCAGGTCGAAGACAATCTGCCCGTCTTCGATGACCACGCCGCTTCCGGCGTCGGCAAGAAACTCCTGGAGCGCGCGTGCGAGAAGGTCAGGGGTCATGCGATAGAACGGCCTGGCGAATTACGAGTTCAATCCGCCAGGCGAACGAGCCGCTATCTTACGGTCAAAGTGAACACCTGAGTTGCAGAACCGGTGGTGGCGCCAGTGGCTGAAACAGTGATCGCGAATGTGCCAGGCGGTGTACCGTTCGAATTCTGCACAACTTGAGGAGTGCTGCCGCCGCCGCATCCCACCAGCACAGCCGCGAGCAGCAGACTAGCCACGCCCACCGTCCATCTCAGGCGCGGCCGTTGCCGCCTGACGAAAGCGATTGCAGCCATTGTTCCCAACAGGAGCAACAGTGCTGGTTTGCTCGGGGCCTGTGGAGTCTGATCGAAGCGCCAGCCAAAAACTGAAGCTGTTCTGGCCGTGGTCGAAATCACCACGTTTACCGGTGTGATGGACGGCACTGGACCGATGCTGGACGGGCTGAAACTGCACGCCGCTCCGGTGGGAAGCCCGCTGCAAGCAAACGTAACCACTCCGGTGGATGCCGTTGTGGCTACCTGGAATGAAAAGGTAGAAGATTGTCCGGCGGCAGCGCTGGCTGTTGCCGGCCCTACAACCGCCAGCTGAACGGCTGGCGTAATGGGAAACGGAATGCTGGCCACGTTGTTGCTCGGATTGCCGTCACCACCCCCGGTTAACGTAGCTGTGTTCGTCAATTGAGCTGGAGCATTCTTGGCTACGTCTACCGTCAAGACAATATTCGGGTAGGCGGGACCAGTTGAGGGCAAAGCATCAGAACGCGTGCATGTTACGCTGCTCAACGTACAACTCCATCCGGTCCCGCTCATGGCGGTGGCCGTCATACCAGTTGGGAGAGCGTCGGTTACGGTCACGGTACCGGACGACGGGATGTTTCCGGCGTTGCTGATGAACAGGTTAATCGTGCCGCCGGTTTGGCCCTGATAGAAGCCCGTCGGCGAGGAAAATTGCATCACCAGATCCACCAGGGGAGGCGCGATCTGGGTTTGGGTGCTCGCGCTGTTGTTCGCCGGGTTTGCATCACCGCCGCCGGAGATGGTGACTGTATTGGTAACCAAGGCGGCAGCGTTCGCGGCTACATTTACGTTCAGCGTAATGGATGGATAGGAACTGCCAAAAGCAAGCACATCATTGCGAGTGCAAGTCACGGAGAGCAAATTGCAGTTCCAGCCCGTCCCTGACATGCTTGTCGCCGTCAAGCCTGCCTGGAGAGTGTCCGTGACTGTCACCGTGCCCGAACTATCCATGGTGCCTACATTGAAAACACCGATGGTGTAAGCACCCGGCTGGCCCTGCACGAAGTTGAACGGGTTGAACACTGAGATGCTCAAATCCGTGGTCGGCGGAGGCAGAACGAACGTGAGGTCCTGGGCAAGGTCGTTGGTTGTATTGGTCTCGCCGCCGCCGGAAACCGTGGCCGTGTTGGTCACGTTGGCCGGCGCGTTCAGAGCCACGTCCACCGTCACCGTGATGAACGGATAATTTGCTCCGGCTGCAAGCACGTCACTGCGCGTGCAGGTAAGGTTGGCCAGCGTGCAGGTCCATCCGGTGCCGCTGATGGCGGTGGCGGTAAGGCCCGTGGGAAGCGTATCCACCACGCTTACCGGGGCGAGAGTAGGAGCGTTG
>JBGPLR010000441.1:0-3536 GCA_041486545.1 Terriglobia bacterium | reverse complement strand
GCAACAAACATCCGTCCGTTACGCTTCTGGAACGTGGCCAAATTGCAATTGATTTTTATTCAAAATTGGCCCCTAATAGCAACAATGGAAAATGCAAAAGATGTCATGGTTGGGGTGCTGGGGGCCTCTGGTGCGTTTGCCGGGCTTCTGCTCGTTTTCAGTGGCTTCATCTTTGCACAAGCGGCGTCATTCCCCTCAGAAATAGATAACAAAGTCACCAAGAAATACATAAAAGCCGGAAGGCTAGCGATTTATCCGTTTCTTGGATTTTTGGCGACAACGTTGCTGTCTTTGATTTGGCTTCTGCATCCCGCGCCATCCATATATTTCATTTGCGTCTCTCTGTTCATCGCGCTCGTTGTCGGGACTGGCATTTACGGCACTGTGATGTCATACCGCTATCTCTGAGAGTCAATATGAGTTTAGACACTTACAAATTGCACAGGCTGTCTGGAAAGAGTTTTGATAAACTTTATACCGATCATCGCAAGAAATGGAATAAGATGGTCGAGAAAGCAGCTGACAGTGTCCGCGCTTGCATTCCCGAAGGTGCAGCAATTAAAGCTGGTGATGTTGTGGCAGCGGTCGAGCACGGAATTCGGATCAGCAAGGAATTTGAGGATCATCTAGCTGGCGAAAAACTTATCCAGAAATATTGGGCTGGATGGTTTGCGGAGTACATCGTTGAGCAAATTTATCCTCACGCAGAAATCAAAGAAGCCAAGGATGGGGGTCAGAATCCAAATGTCAAAACATGACGCCAAGGAATTAGCCAAACGGTTCATTGATGAACAGAGTCGCATTCTTGAATCACACGGCGACAGCGTTGTTCGTTCCAAATATAAAGATGCCGTGGCTGGTGCGCAAAAGACCTTTGAAGCAATCAGCGCAAAACCTGCTACTAGTGAGCCAACGCGAAAATCATGAAACCGTTGCCAGCACCAGACGTTCCCGGCAGGACAGAGCGCGAGAGGTTTGACAATGCAATGCGTCAGATATTAACTGTCTCGAAAGAAGACATCCTGAAGAAAGAAGCGCAGGAACAGCGCAAGAAAGAACGGAAGAAGGAACAGAAGCGCGGCTGAAATTTCCCGCGACTTCCCGCCATGTCCCGCGACTGCCCGCCATTAGCGGTCTATTTTGCGAAGTATATTATTACCCTACATAGTAAATTTTAGGGCCGACCCCACCCCCCTATGACCCCGTTGTTGCAAACAAACGGCAAAGTGCAATTCGACCGGACGGTCACCGGACGGTCGAAGCCCCTTTTCTGCTTCATTTCGGCCCCGAATCGCGTCCAATTTTTTCCTGCCTCTGAATCGCGATTTTTACTCTTTAGCTAATACCAACAGCTAATATCAACGACGAACAAACTGGGCCCGGCACCAACCCGGAGGATGAGCTTAAACCTTCAGTTCATGGCTAAGGTCTAAGTGCCAAGTGCTAATGGCTTCCTTTTGTCAAAGAACCGTTGTCCCGCCGCCTGGGTGGCCGGTTTTCGCCAACTACCAAATACTAAGTACCAACTACCGGAGGTTTAGTATATCGTATTTTGTTCGCTTAGAGAAAGTGCGAATTGGTTCATTGTCCCGTTTCTCGATGGTGGAGCAGTCGCCAAGCCTATTCCGTCCCTCACGCGGTGGAGGCAGGCCTAAAGAGAGTGCGTGAGAACTAGCAAGCTTAATGAGCCGTCATCCTGAGGGCCGTTTTGCGAGCAAGCGTTGTCTTCAGCTTGCGAGTAGGCCCGAAGGACCTTGTGTTTCAAAGTTGTTGGTTCCATTTTGGTTAAGCGCAAGGTCCCTCGCTCCTATTCGGACGCTGAAGACAGCGCGTCCTCATTGACGGAGCTCGGGATGACGAATCTAAGAAAAGCAACGTGGGCTGCATGCATCCTTTTTGATCCATACAAAGGCAACTCACCTGGCCGCAGCAATCTCATGGTTGGTCAGCAGGAAATTCCCGCCATTCTCTTTCACCACATGCAGGTTGGACTTTCCCACCAGTGCCTCTAACCGCGGCAAATCGGATCCGTAAACCAGCAGGTAGTACCGGCCCGGTTGGTTCCACAGCGTAGCAAACCTCTGGTCGTCAATGAACACCTGCGGCGCGCCCGGAGCGTACGACCCGTACTCCAGGTTGTTGACGCGGCCGTTCAGCAGCAGCGCCGAGCGGTTGGTATAGAAGAAGACGGACGAGAAGGCGTAGTAGGCGTCGGCTTCAATCAATTGTCCCGGCGGGCTTTGTTTCAGGCTTGCGGCGAGCGCGTACGATCCCAGATAAGGATCGAACCTCTCGAGCGCGACGCGCGCTGCCTGAAAGAAGAGGATCATCCCTGCGCATACGGCCAGGACCGTGCCGCGAATGTTGTTGCGGGCCAGCGCCAGCGCCAAGGCGATTCCGCCGAACGCAACCGCCGCCAGCGCGAGCGGCAGCTTGAGGTACGCGAATGAATTGAGCGTGAGGTCGCCCATGTGGCCCAGCGACAGCGTGTACAGCTCGGGGTGCTGGCTGAGCGCTTGTGAGATGTCGCCCGGCGTCGGAAGACTCCACACTTTCATCATCACCAGGCAGATTGCGGCGAAGACCAGCGTGGCCAATGAGAAAAGCGTCCACGTCCCGGCGCGCAGCCATTTGTCCACGCGACTTTTTTCGGCCAGCCCTGTTTCAGACCAGGCCCGCGTGCCGCTCGCCAGCGCCGAGCCGATCAGCAGCGCCACCGCCGGATAAATAGGCATGGAGTAATACTCCTGCGTGGTGGAGAAAGTGAAGAAGAGCATGACCACGGCGATCCAGCAGACGGCCATCAGTCGGGCGCGAGTGGCGCGCGAAGCGTCATTCAAGTAACCGTTCAAGCACCCGCTCAAGTACCCGCGGTAGTCGAGCTTGAGCGCGGCCGGCAAATACACCGACCAGGGAAACAGCCAGGCCAGATTGAACAGCCAGAACCACAGCCGCGGGACGGTGTTGTAGTCGCGCGGGTAGCGCAGGTTCAGGAAGCGCAACAGATGTTCGTTGAAAAAATAAAACCAGAAGAAGCCGCGATACTCGCCCGGGCCGCTGTGCATGGAGAAAGCAAAGTACGGCGGATTGGCGCGCATGGCCAGCACATGCCACGGTACGGCGATGACCAGCGCCACGCCGGTCACGGTGAACACGCTGAGTTTCCGCCACGCGGCGAGCGAAAAAAGTTGCCGCGTGACGGCCATGAACGCCAGGCCGGCGAGAATCGGGAACACAATGGCGATCAAGCCTTTGAGCAGCAGGCCAAGCCCGAAACAAATTCCGAGCACCAAAGCCCAGCGGCGCGGATGGGCGTTATCCGAATCCCCATCCGGCTCCAGCAGACGCAGCCAGGCCCAGATGGCGCCGGTGATGGTCAGCGTGACCATGGCGTCAGGAATGAGGATGCGGGTAAAGAGATAAAGCCCCAGGCACGTCGCCAGCGCCACGCCGGCGTAAAGGCCGGCATCGTCGCCAAGTGCCCAGCGTCCAAAGCGGTAGGTGACAAAGCAGAGAAGCACCACGGCCAGGGCCAG
>JBGPLR010000440.1:0-3545 GCA_041486545.1 Terriglobia bacterium | reverse complement strand
GACTTCAGACTGGTCGAGCAGTTTCACGTCCGGCAGCTTGGCGGCCGTATCGTAGACGGTCACCTGGACGCTCTGCGATCCCGCCGGCACTTGTTCATGATAGTTCACGTCCTGATGGCGGACGCGAACCAGGCGCGCCACCGCATCTTTGAGGCTAAACGTGAATTCACCTTTGCCGTTGGTCTTGGTGCGGGCTTCTTCCTGCATGCCCTGGTCAAGACGCAGCAGGATGACATCATCTCCGGCAACCGGTTTGCGCGTGGTCCCGTTGCTGACCAGGCCCTTGAGCGTGCTGGTCTGGGCCGATGCATAGATTGTGGCAGACAGAACTAGGAAGACAACCAAAGCGCTACGCTTCAAAATGAGTTTGCTCCTTCAGGCTGGCGCGGATTCCAACTTTTCAATTTCGTCCAAGATGCGGGCGGCTTCGGACTCCATGCCCACACGCATGACGTCAAAGTCGGCCTGGGTAAACTTGCCGGACTTAAATTCAAAATTCAAGTCGCGCAAATTCTCGTACACCACTTCTTTGCGCTCGTAGAGATAGATAAGCCGGGTCTTTTCCGTGCCTGTGTCCGTGTCTTTGGTGGGCAGGAAAATGTAGATCAGGCCGACGGCGGCAAACACGCTGCAAAAAATCTGGAACAACACGCTGGCGTTTTGCGGGTTCATATTTCAGTCTCCTGGCGAGCCCGGGCGCGCAGGGCATCAAGGTGGGGGTCGGGAATGCGGTCCGCCGGCAACACCGCCGGCACACGCGAGCGCCAGACCAGAATAATAACGATCACCAGCGCCAGGAACAGCGCCGCCACCACCGGCGGGACCACCCAAACCAGGAGTTCGAATCCGTGGGTGGCCGGTTCTACAACAGCCGTGACGCCCCAGGTCTGGCGAAACCACTGGAGGACTTTTTCGTCGTCCGATTGCTGCGCCACCTGGGTATGCAACTGGCTGATCATCTTGGCGGAGTTCGGACAGCCCACGTGGTTGCATTTGAGCAGCATTTGCCCGCAACTGCACGTGCACATGATCTTGCCGCCCAGGTTTTCAAAGCGGGCTTGCGACGCGTCCGCGCCCATCAGCAGGACAACCGCGCAGCAGAGCAGAAGGATTTCAGACAGACGCTTCATTTGCGCACCCCGGCCGGATACATGCTTTGTTTCTCCATCGTCGCGACGGCCACCGCCGCAGCCACCGGCACTTTGACCGCGGCCAGGTTGGGCACCAGGGCCAGGCCGGTGCCGAATACCACGATCATTACGCCAATCCACACCCAGATCACCAGTGGATTGATGAGCGCTTTGATGATGGGATGGCGATTCTGCTCGTTCTGGCCTTCATAGATCACGTAGAGGTCTTCTGAGAGTGAGATGTGGTTGGCGACAATGGTGTTGGGCTGCCCGCCCTGGGCCTTGTAGAAGCGTCGTTCGGGATACAGGGTGGTCAAAGGCTTGCCGTCTTTCTGGACTTCCAGAATCGCCGCCAGCGACTCGTAGTTGGCATTGTCATCGCGGTTGTCGGCCACCAGCGTCAACGTGTAATGGCCGATCTCGAGTTTATCGCGCGTCCCCATCTCCAGTTCTTTTTCCTGGTTGAAGGCCTGGCCCGCCAGCCCGATGAACAGCACGATCATGCCAAAGTGGACCACGTATCCGCCGTAACGGCGCATGTTGCGGCGGGTGAGGTAATACATGGCGGCGACTATGTTGGTGTTCAATTTGCCCTGCAACACGCGTCCACCGCGGAAGAATTCAGAGGCAATGGTGCCAATCACCAGCGCGCTCAGTGAGAACGTAAGCCACGAATAGAAATGGGCCATGTCCGAGAACGGACGCATGCCCAAGGCGACCAGGCCGCCGGCCACCACCGCTGAGAGCAAGGCGGGAACCGCGAAATTGCGCTTGATGCTGCCCCAGGAAGTGCTGCCCCAGGCAAGCAATGGTCCCACGGCAGTAAGAAAAATCAGGAACAATCCAATGGGGATGACAACCTTGTTAAAGAACGGGGCGCCTACGGTAATCTTGAATCCGCGCACCCACTCCGACAAAATGGGGAACAGCGTTCCGCACAGCACGGCAAACGTCGCTGCCAGCAAAACCAGGTTGTTGAACATGAAGCTGGACTCGCGCGAAACCAGCGATTCCAGCCGGTTGTCTGACGCCAGATGGTCGCGGTGGCTGATGAAGAAGTAAAGGCAGACAACAAACACCAGTTCCAGGAAGCCCGGATAAAAATAAGGCATGGACCGCCACGGCGCGCCCGACCAGCCGGCCGATCCGGCGAACCACGTGCCGATAGCCGACTGCGCGAAGGCATGGACCGAGCTCACGGCGCCGCCGCGCGTCAACATGGTGCCGAGAATCGCCAGCATGAACGTGGTGAAGATCAGCCAGACATTCCACATCTTCATCATGCCGCGCTTTTCCTGCATCATCACGGAGTGGAGAAAAGCGGTGCCGGTGATCCATGGCAGCAGGGAAGCGTTCTCCACCGGGTCCCAGCCCCAGTAGCCGCCCCAGCCGAGAACGGCGTAAGCCCAGTGGGCTCCTAGCGAGATCCCCACGGTCAGGAAGAGCCATGTAACCATGGTCCAGCGGCGGGTAATGTGGATCCACTTTTCACCGGGATAGCGCATGATGAGCGCCGCCAGAGCGAAGGCGAACGGAACAGAGAAGCCGACGTATCCCAGGTACAGCATGGGAGGATGGATCACCATCTCGGGATACTGCAAGAGGATGTTCAAGCCGCGGCCGTCGGCGGCGATGGGGCCGGGTTCAATGCCGAAGGGGTTGGCCACAAAGCTGTTAAGAATGAGGAAAAAGACCTGTATGCCGGCCAGCACCATGGAACTGGTGGCCACCAAGCGCTGGTCCACTTTGTGCCGCAGCCGCAAAACAAAGCCGTAACTCGCCAGCAGCCACGACCAAAACAGCAGCGAACCTTCCTGTCCGGACCAGAGAACGGCGATCTTATACGGCACGGGCAGGGCAATGTTGCTGTGGTGCATGATGTAGGAGACGGTGAAATCGTTGTTCAGGGCCGACCAGACCAGCGAGAACGCAGCCAGGGTCAGGGCGGCGAAAGTGACAATGCCTGCCCGCCGCGCCGTTTCCGCCATGCGGTACCCGACAAAGTCCTTGCGCACCGTTCCCACCACCCCGACCACAAAACAGTAGCCGGAGAGAGCTAGAGCAAACAGAAGGCAAAAGCTACCCAATAATGGCATCGTTTGAGCTTAGTATCTTTTGCCGGGGACTGCAATAAGGCAAATCAGGCAGAGGCCCGCTGAGGACGATCAGAAAGCGCAAATCGGACTGTGGCAATCAGGTCGTCCGGCTCGCAAGGTTTACAGCGGAAGATGATGTTGAGGCCGGCATATTCGGAATCCGCGTCCGGCTGCCCGCTAATCAGGATTACGGGGATCTCCGGAGCAAAGGTGCGTAACTGGCGCACAAATTCCACACCACCCATCTCCGGCATGAAATGGTCGGTAATGACCACGCCGATTTTTTCTCTTCCCATCGCGCTGCGCAGCAGCGCCAGCG
>JBGPLR010000439.1:0-3546 GCA_041486545.1 Terriglobia bacterium | reverse complement strand
GCGGCCGCGCCAAAAGCAAACTCACGGCGGCCAATGGAAGACTTGGACATGGGCACTCCTGCTAAAAGCGTTAACGCCGGAGAGTAAATGAAGCGGAATGCGGAGGTCAAACGCGTCTTGTCCCGAGCGGAGCGAGGGAACCCTATCGACTGAAGGCCTTCCCTGGCGTAGCGATGATCGACTATCGGAAACAAGTGAATCCGAAGCATACAAACACACTCTTCGGGTGTTTTTAGATTTCTGGATGCTGATAGGGGTCCCTCGCTCCGCTCGGGACAAGAAACGTCGCTAGAACGTAAACGCCAGGCCGCCGCGGAGAGAGCGCGCAGCTTGCACCATGTACACCGTGCGGCCATCCTGGCCATTGACGGGCATGTAGCCCTGGCCCAGCACGTTGCGCAGGTCCAGAAGAGCGTCCATTTTCGCGGGTATCAAGGAGCTGCTGGGAAGCGGCTGGCGGATGAACACGCTGAGGAAGGGGTCCGTCTGGCCGGGCGACGCGTTGAAAGCGTCCACCGTGGAGAGCGTGTTGCCGCTGGTCCATTTATAAGAAGCGATCCAGCGAGTGTGCGAGACCGGAACGCAGCCGGCAAACTTGGTTCCCACGGAATGCTGGCGGCTGGTGGCCAGGGCATGCGGCAGGTCTTGCCACGCGACCAGCGAATCTGCGGTAACGGCGCCGCCGTTGGAGTAGTCCACGGTAACCGTTAGGTCGTCGGAAATCTTGCGCTGGATCACCACGCGTACGCCGGCCGTCGAAAGGCCGGGAAGGTAGGCGTAAGAGAATGTGCCGGAGTAAGTGTCCGGCAGAACGTCGTCAGAATAGCTGGATGGATCGCCGGCGCCGGTGAGCACCAGATTGCGCAGGTGGTCCACGTAGCCGGCCACTTGGATGTTGGTGCTGCCCATCCGCCGGGAGATTGCGATCTCCTGGTGCTGGGCGTTTTCCACTTCCGGCCGACCGTTGGTAAGGGCCATTCTTGGACCGGACTCGCTCAGGTCTGCGGGCGCCGTATCAAAACCTTTGGCAGAACGCGTGTCCGGCTCTGAGGTGGCGTAGCGATATTCCACAACCATGTCCGGCGAAAGATGGACCTGGACTGAGCCATAAGGACGCAATGCCGCAACCCTCTTGGCGAATTCCATGGACTGCAGGGCCGCCCCGTATTCCAGATCAATGAAACCGGCCACTTCCATGCGGTCTGAACTGTTGAGTTCCATGGCCGCGTAGGGCGAGTTCTCCACCGCCGCGCCGGGGGCCGCAAAGCGGCGATAGGTAAGCGTGACCGTAGGACGCGAGCTTTCCCCGAAATCGTGCGCGTACGAAGCGCGCAGCACGCCTGCGGGATCGCCCTGGGCCCCAATGTTGCCGTTGAAGGAAAGAGTGCCCGAACTAAACAAAGATTTTTCCAGCGCGAAAGAGGTGGTCATATCGCTAGCACTGCCAAAGCCTTCAGCGTCAGAGCCGGCGATAAAGGCCACGCGCGCTTTCATGGAGCGGTCTTCCGAACGCTCCGGGCTGGCGACCACCACCAGCGTTCCGCCGTCTTCGCGGTCTTTGTCCACGGCGCGCAACACCGGACGGCTGGCCGTGGAACGCAAGGTCCAATGCCAGTCATCGGCTTCCGTGGATGACGAACGCCGGGGCGGCAGCAGCTTCAGCGCGTCCGACAATGTGTTCAGTGTAATGTTGACCAGCACGTGCGCGCCGGCGCGCAAGGTGACGTTCTCCCGCAGAGTTGGCAGAAAAGAAGCAGCGCTGACTTTCACCTGATAGGTGCCCGGCTGCATGTTGGGCGCGGAATAGTAACCCTTGGAGTCCGTGTAGACAGTGGTACCCAGCAACGCGGCGGAGGTAAAGATGTCCACCACAGCGCCCATCTGGGGCGCTCCCGAGCTGTCTTTGACGGTTCCTGAAATAGCTCCCACGCTCGCCGCGAACAACGGCGAGCCGGCCAACAGGACCACCAACAAACATCCGAGTTTACGGGTCATATCCACCGCCTTCAGGGGGCACTCAGCGATTACTGGACCGTAAATTTTGCCGACGGCGAAATGGTTTGCTTGGAAACCAGATCGTTGATTTTGATCGTTACCTGGTAAATACCTGGATCGAGCTTACCCAAAGAAAGGCTCTTTTCCAGGGTGATTTGCTCGCCAACGTTGCCCATTTGGGCCGTTGTTTCCGTAAAGTTTAGCACGGGCTGGTTGCTGGTGGTATTGACAACTTGGTATTCCACCGTGGCGGAAGGTTTCTTGGTCTTTTCGTCCACGCCCAGGTTATAAACCTGCATCCAGAAGTTGACTTTCTCTTGCTTTTTGAAGGTGGAAGTCTTGGCGTCAGCCGCCGGCACCCGCGGGCGCACCCGGGTCTGGCCGATAACAAAATTGCCGGTGCCGATCTCGCGCGCCGGGACCGGGTCCATCTGGTCGGCCAGAATCAGGGACGAGGTGGAAAGCTTGTCGTCGCTATAGTCGGGCACGATCAGATTGTGCGAGTACGTGCCCAGCTTGTCGCCGTTCACGTCCTTCAGCACCACGTCCAGCTTGTACAGGCCCGGCCGCAACGGCAGCGCCTTCCAGTACAGCGAAGTGTTGCTGAGCTCCTTTTCCAGCAGGTCCGCCGGAATGTCTTTCTTCAGCGTCTCTTCGAAAGTCTGCACCGTCTGGCCGGAGAGCTTGCTCACCTTCCCGAACAGGTTCACCACCGAATGCTGCACCCCTTCTTTGCCCACCCAGGTCAGGGAGCGCATCGCCACTTGCAGGGTGATGGGGACCAGCACCGTGTCTGACGTCAGCTTGACAAAGTTGAACTGCACGTCAAAGGGGAGCAGGTTGTAACGGATCTTATGGGTGACCACTTCGTCCAAGTCCTTGAACTTGATGGGCGGCGGCGCGTTCAATTTGGCGAACGTCTCCATGCGGTCAAACTGCTTGGTCTGCATGTTCGAGTTGAACGGGCCGGAGCCAATGGCTTCTATCCCGCCGCGGAACCGGTCGGCCTTGTTGGCCTGGCCCATGTCTTCCATGGTGGTCAGGCCGGCGTTGGGAACGTGCAGCAGCGCGTCTTTGCGCGAGCGGTCGATCGTCATCTGATAAGAGCCGCAGCTGCAGTCGTCCACGAACTCAATCTCTATTTCCTGTCCAATGCCGTCCAGATAGCGGTAGCGCCATACTTCAAAGGGGAAGGTCTGGGTCTCGCCCCCGCCTTCCTCCGCCGGGCGCTGATAAGGACCTCCCATGGGATGGGAATCAATGCTGTTGGGCGGACCATACATCACGTAGATTCTTCCGCGATCCGTCTTCCAGCCGGGAATCCCCGCGGCATAGTGCTCGTTGGCATAGGCGATGCGGCGATAGTGCTCTTCCTTGTACTCGTTTTCCGCCGTGTCCGGCGTGGGATCGCGGCGCAGCCAGAACCCTTCAATGAACTGGTCGCGCTCGGTGTTGTTGGAGAGTTTCTTGAACGCGGAAAGCTCTTCGTCCGTGATGATCCAGCGCACGTCTTCGTTGAGCCACTTTTTATAGGGCCCTTCCAGTTTTTCT
>JBGPLR010000438.1:0-3555 GCA_041486545.1 Terriglobia bacterium | reverse complement strand
GTTACACGATTCTGGTTTAAGAGACCAGTTCCAACACCTGTTGGTTACCCGCCGTAGGTAGATTGCTTACCATGGCCCAAGTCAGACGACTCCGATCAAGATTCAGCTGACTTGGGCCTTAGCGTTGAGGCCCACTGGCACGGTAAGCGCCGCTCGATGCCAGGGGGCTAAACTTCTCTTTTTCATAAAAACATCTCCACCTTCCTTGAGAGTCCCATCCATTTTTTGATTCCACCTATTTCAGGGCAGAAAAGAATGGATCCTCGTGAGCCTCATACTTTCAATAATTTGTGGACTCGTCAATGCCCAAACAGGGTGCAAAACTGTGGAAAACGTGGAAATCCGTTGTCGAAAACCCCTGATCTCGACCGTCTACTCTTCCGGCGCCGGCCCACTCTCGTTCGTCGTATTCTCAAAGCGCGTAAATTTCTTGATGAACGCCAGATGCACCGTGCCCGTGGGGCCATTGCGCTGTTTGGCGATGATCAATTCCGCTTTGCCTTCCAGGTCAGGGTCGTCTTGTTTGTAGACTTCTTCGCGGAAGATGAAGCCCACCACGTCGGCGTCCTGTTCAATGGCGCCCGATTCGCGCAGGTCGGAAAGCTGCGGACGGTTGTTCCCGGTGCGGGCCTCCGGCGCGCGACTCAGCTGGGAGAGCGCCACCACCGGGCAGCGCATTTCCTTGGCCAGGCCTTTCAGCCCGCGGGAAATCGCCGACACTTCCTGCGTGCGGTTCTCATAGCGCCGCGCCGTGCCCATGGGCGCGCCGGCCACCAGTTGCAGGTAGTCCACAATGATCATGTCCAGGCGTCCCTGGGCCTGCATCAGGCGGCGACATTTGGCGCGCATTTCGGAGATGGAGATGCCCGGCGTGTCGTCAATGAAGATGGGCGCGTCCACCAGCGACGCCAGGCCGGTCACCAGCTTGCCGCGTTCTTCCCGGCTGATAAAGCCGGTGCGCACGCGGTGCGAATCCACCCGCGCCTGCGAGCACAGCATGCGCATGATGAGCGATTCGCGCGACATTTCCAGCGAGAAGATGCCGACGACCTTCTTGTCATACACCGCGGCATTTTCCGCGATGTTGATGGCGAACGCCGTCTTGCCCATGGAAGGCCGCGCCGCGATGATGATCAAATCAGACTTCTGCAGCCCGCTGGTCTTTTCGTCCAGGTCTTCATAGTAGGTGCGCAGTCCGGTGATGCGCTGGCCTTGTTCGTAGAGCTTGTCAATGGAGCCGAACGAGCCTTTCACGATGTCCGGAATGGCCATAAAGCCCTGGCCAATGCGTTTTTCCGCGACGCGGAAAATGTCCGACTCCGCCGCGTCAACAATCTCTTCCGCCGGCGCGTCCTGCTCGTAGGCTTTCTGGATGGCCGACGTGGCCGCGTGGATCAGCCCGCGCAGCAGCGCTTTGTCTTTGACGATCTTGACGTACTGCTCAATGTTCTTGACGCGCGGCAGCCCGTCAGTGAGCGACGTAACGTACGCCACGCCGCCCACGGCCTCAATCTCTTTGTGCTGGCCCAGTTGTTCGGTGAGCGTGACAAAATCAATGGCGCGGCCGGTGTCAGAGAGTTCCATCATCCGCAGGTAAATGCGGCGATGGGAGTCGAGAGAGAAATCTTCCGCCAGCAGAAATTCCGCGGCCTGGTGATACGACTGGTTGTCCAGCAGGATTGCGCCCAGGATGGCCCGCTCGGCGTCGGCGCTCGCGGGGAGCACGCGGTCAAGACTGTAATCGGTGGCTGCCATTTCGGGTGTCCCTAAAGCGATTTATCTCCCCAGCGTTCCAACCATATTATGCCGCGAAAACCAGGAGAAGCACGGTCTGTGACTGAAAAAAAGCGTAGAAAATCCGTTGCAGCACCAGTAACACTGCACCGTAGCCCTAAGCTATTGATATAAAGGCCTGATTTGCCACGACCCAGGAACTTTGATGGCAGGGCCCCGCCGGAATCGCCTTTCATAGCTGCAAATAAACCCGGCCTGTACCAGCCATACAAGCCGGGCTTGCGGGGTGGATGTTCGTCGCCGCGTGTTGCCGCGCGACGATTTAGAGATTTGCGCGGGCTCCTCTCACGCCTATCCGGTGAAGGATCAGGTCAGGCTGCGCCCGGTCTAGGTGCGCAAGCCAACGTAGATTGAGCCCAAACATTGCCCCAGCGGGGAAACGTTCTCGACCGTTTGCGAATCGAACGCTGCATCTCAGTGATCGAACATCGCACACTTGGGTGTTAGAAATATGGACTCACGCAATAAGCCCGTGCAAGAGCCGCGTCAGGATTGTGGTGGAAATCCCTGTGGAGATTGCTGAATTCTGTGGAAATGGGTGGAAAAGTGGAAGCCAACTTCGCAGCGAAGCGAAGCGCGAAACAGAATGCCGTTAGTCCGGCTTTTCTTCCGGCTCGGCCAGCAGCTTGAACTCAACTTCGCGGGCGCGTGACGTAACTTTTTTATCGGCGTCGCTGACGAACTCCGTCAGCGTTCCGCGTAGAACATAGTAGCCGTCTTGGGCTTTGGTCTTGGCCGGGCCGCGGGCAAACACTCCTTTGAACTCAAACCAGACTCCGTGTAAAGCCTTAGTAGTAAAGGCCATGTCATGGCCCTTGACGGACGCCTGGCTGAACCATTGGTCCAGGAACGCGACTTGGCCGTTCTCTCGGTCGCCCTGGCGGGAGATGTATCCGGTGATTCCCTCTTTATCCAAAGTTATCTGGACGAACTCCCCATCTTTCAGGAAGCTATACATGCCGGAGAAATCTTCGGCGGGCGCGTTGTCGCCGGCCGGCGGAACGGCTTGGCTAGGCGACGATGACATCGGTTTGCGCTGCGGGCTCTGGCTGGTCGCCGCCAGTGACAGTGCAAACAGAAAGATGGTAAACAGCTTTAACCTGAACATAACCTTCATCCTATAAGCCGGAGATCATCCGGAGATCATGAAGATATAATCGTTCTACTGGCCTGGAAGTTCAAGCCCAATGCAGTTGATTCCTAAGTCGGCGCCCAATGCGATGGATGCGGGCGGCACGGGCCTCAGTTTCATCCTGGAGCCTGAGCCGTGGCTGCGCATCTTCCTGCGCAACGTGGCGGACCTGTTCCGTCCCGCGCCGCCGCCGGTCTGGGTGACCGCGCGTCCCGCTGCATACTGGCCGGACGCCCTGGTCCACCGGCCAGCGCCCTGGACGGCCATCCGCCAGTCCAGCTTCGCGCATGTTCTGGCCATGCTGCTGGTGTATGAAATCACGCAATTCTGGGTGGACCAGCCCCGGGTGATCTCTGAGAATCCCCGCAATACCGTGATTCACTACCAGCTCTCTGAATATCTGCCGGCGGTGAACCCGACCAAGAAGAGTCCCACGCCGCCATTGCGCCGCAAGGCCCAGACCGCTGACCCGGAATACGCGGCGCAGGAAATCATCTCCGTGCATGTGGACCACACCAGCAAGCGGCAGACCATCGTCCAACCGGACCTGAGCATTCTGCAGCAGGACGTGCCCTTGCCCAACATGATGGTTTCCACGGCAGTTCCTGGCGCGCCGGTGGCTTCGCGCC
>JBGPLR010000437.1:0-3557 GCA_041486545.1 Terriglobia bacterium | reverse complement strand
TCGGCGCGGGGACGCGCGGTGCGTCCGCGCCCAATGCCCAAGCGCTTCATTTCGATGAGAAACACATGCCGGTGCAGGCCGCCGAATTCATGGCTGCCCACCATATCCGCGACCACTTCTTCGCTCCCGACATCTGGAGCGGCTACCTGATTTACCGCCTGTATCCGGACGTGCACGTGATGATGGACGACCGGCACGACTTCTACGGCGAGAAGTTTGTCCGTGACTACCTGAAAGTGGCGCAAGCCGCTTATGGCTGGCGCGAAGTGCTGGATGCCAACCGGGTGAACTGGGTGCTGGTCCCGCCCGATTCTCCGCTGGCCAGCACGCTCAAGGAAACCAGGGACTGGAAAGTTGTCCGCGATGATGGGACGGCCATCCTGTTTGCGCGGGAGGCTCTGTTGTCACCCAAGTGACAGGGCAGGGAACGCGATGAAACGGCAAATGGCTCAATTCGCGGTGGCAGCGGTGGTGCTCATTGCCGGCTGGCGCTACGCGCGGCAAGTGGAATATTTCTGTCGTGGCGTGGAAGCCGACCTGTATCCTTCCTGGTACGCGGCGCAGCAAGTGTTCATTGAGCACCGCAGCCCTTACAGCGAGGACGCGGCGCGCGCCATCCAGCGCGGGATTTACGGGCGCACGGTGGAAGAAGGCGGCACGCCCATGCGCGACGAACAGCGGTTTGCTTACCCGCTGTTTGCTTTGTTTGCGATGGCGCCACTGGCGCTGGTGAGCTTTGCCTCCGCGCAGACAGTAGCATTCTGGCTGTGCGTGGCATTGAGTCTGGCAACCACCTGGCTGTGGAGCAAGGTGATGGGTGTGCGTTGCAACTTTGCGGTATGTGCCTTAGCGCTGGCCGCATTCCCCGTCGCCCTGGGAATCGTTTTGCGCCAGCCTACCGTGCTGTATCTTTTTTTGCTGGCGCTGGCCGCGTATGCGGCAAAGTCAGAACGCTACATCCTGGCCGGGACGGCCTTGGGGATCGCGGCAGCCAAACCGCAGCTCGCGCTGGCGGTCATGCTGCCGCTGTGCTGCTGGATGATCTCCGACTGGCCGCATCGAAAGCGTATCGCTCTGGCGTTCACGGCGACGCTGGCCCTGCTCATAGCGGCCGCTACGGCGCTTCAACCAGCATGGTTGGGTGAGTGGCTGCACACCCTCGCGGCGTATAGAACATACGCCAATTCGGGGTCGCCGCTCGGTTACGCAGCGGGCGTGGTTGTCGTGCTGCTGCTTGTGTTCCTATGGCGCAAGCGGCATGATTTGGACTTTGCCCTGGCGCTTGCCACCGCGGGAGTGTATTGCCTGATCCCCTTTCAGTCTTACAACGAAGCTCTTCTGTTACCGGCGATGTTGTGGATCTGGCGCGAACGCAAGGTCCTTGCGGTCCAGCGCTTCGCGCGCCTGGCGTACTGGCTGACAGTGTTTATGTTCTCCGCGTCTATGGTCTCAATGCTGCTGGTGTGGGTACTGCCTGCTTCGCCCGTGCTGTTCGAGCTGCCATGGCGTCTGTTTATCGCGCTGGGGGCTCTTCCACTGCCTTTGCTGGTCATCCACCGGTTTTCTTTCCCGGTCCACGCGGTTGCGCCGCTCACTGCCGAAAGGACGGAAGTATGACGCCTGAGCACGTGGTGGAAAGAGGCGACATCATGGACCGTAGCCAGATTGCCCTCATCGCGGTATTGCTGCTGCTCGCGTCTTTCACCAGTTGCTATTACTTCCTGGGGATCCTGGTCCCGGAGGGCCGGCGCGTATCGTCATTTCAGATTACCGGGTACGGTTCTGATCTGTATGCGCCCTGGCACGCCAGCCATGAGGCCCTTCTGCACCATCGCGACCCGTATTCAGATGCGGTCACGCAGGAAATTCAGAAAGGCGTTTACGGTGAAACTCTGACCAGTGGGCGGCTGTCTCGGGGCAGCGACGAGCAGCGCTTCGCCTACCCGCTATTCACCAGCTTCCTGCTCGTTCCCATATTGGCGATTCCGTTTCCTGTGCTTCAACCGCTGGCGTCCGTTGTTCTGGCGGCCCTGATGGTGTGGAGCGTATTGCTATGGTCGGATGCACTGGGTATTTCGCTGAATTCCGGCGGTGATTTGCTGTGGGCCGGCCTGCTGATGGTCGGGATCCCCGTGGTGCAAGGCGTGTCCTTGCAGCAACTGGGGTTAGTAGTTTGTTTTCTGCTGGCGGCCAGCGTGTATCTGGTGGCGCGAAACCGGCTGCTTCCAGCGGGCGTATTGCTGGCTTTTGCCATGATGAAGCCGCATCTGGCGCTCCCCGTGGCGTTCTGGATGGCGATCTGGGTGAGCGGGGACTGGCGGCGCCGCTACAAACTTGCGGTCGCGGGCGCGACCGTGATGGCCGCCCTGCTGATTTCCGCGCAGCTCCTGCAGCCGGGCTGGATCAACGAATGGTTGGGCGTGCTCCAGCAATACCGTCGGTACACCCAAAGCCGGTCGCCGATCGAGATGGTGGCGGGAAACAGCGCTGTGGCGGTCTTTATCACGGCGGGGATGTGGGCGTTGGTGGCCTGGGTCTGTTTCCTTCTCCGGAAGAGCCTGCCCCGCACGCCGGCCTTTGCCGCCGGTCTTTGTCTCGCGATTGCCGCAGGCGTCATCAGCAGTCCCAACTGGCTGTTTCACAACCAGGCGATCCTATTGCCGGTGGGAATGTGGCTTCTGATATGGGGAAAGAAATTCTTGTCCGGCGCGCAGCGGCTCTTGCCGCTCACCTGCCAGTTCATTCTGATCTGGTATGCAGCCTCGGCGGCGGTGATTGTTTACGCTTACTTTGCCGGGCTCCGCAGTGAGAACCAACTTCTGCTCGGCTTGCCGTTTCTTTCCATTTTCCTGGCGCCGCCGTTTTTCTTTGGGGCCGCACTGCGGTCAGCCGTGTATATCAGCCGGCGCCAGAAAATATTCGCCTAGCAGGGAATTGAACGCAGGACTTGGGGTCAAGCGGCTTGCGGGCCGCGACCGGAGGTAATCGATTTCACCTCTGCCAGGTTTTCTTCACGATTGCCCCGCTGTTGGCCGTCCGCCGGCGCTTCTTCGCACGGAATTTGCAATTCATCTATCAACCGATGCAGAGAAGAGCGAGCGATCCCGAGCAGCCGGGCGGTCTGGACTTTATTCTGGCCGGCCTGGGACAAAGCCCGTTGAATCCAGCGGCGCTTGAATTCGCGCACAGCATCGTCGAGGGTAGCGGGTATATCGGCCACGGCAAAGTCGGCAAACTCGGGCGGCAGGTCGCGAATCTGGATTTCCGAACCGTCGCAAACCACCACCGCCCGCTCAATCACATTTTGCAGTTCCCGGATATTGCCCGGCCACGCATGCTCTTGCAGCGTTGCCAGCACTCCTGGGGAGAAGCGCAGCGCGGGACGCTTGTGCCGGGCAGAGAACTTCTGCAACAGACTGTGCGCCAGCACAAGAATGTCTTCGCGTCGCTGGCGCAGCGGCGGCAGCTCGACTTCCACGGTGCTTATCCGGTAATAGAGATCAGCCCGGAACGCGCCAGACTTTACCAGGTGCTTGAGCGGGCGATGGGTGGCGCAG
>JBGPLR010000436.1:0-3558 GCA_041486545.1 Terriglobia bacterium | reverse complement strand
GTTGGCCTGCTGCTGCATGAACAGCGGGATGTTCTGGAAGGTGTTGCCGTAATACAGGCCGAAGCCGCCACGGATGAGGTGGTTGCCGTTGCCTTTCATGTCATAAGCAAAACCAACGCGCGGGCTGAAGTCCTTGGTGTCGTCCTTGGCTAGCTTTCTGGTCAGTCTGGCGGCAATGGCGTTGGTCGGCGCAAGTGCCAGCAACTCCTGGTACGTGCGGCTCTGGGTCGCATCCACGCCGGTGATCATGTTGAAGTCCCGGTCATAACGGAGCCCCAGATTCACGGTTAGCCGCTTCATCAGCTTCCAGTCGTCCTGGAAGTAGAGCCCAAACTGCTTGGTGCCGCCCGGCAGAACGAAGGAAGGATCACCGTTGGCGATGCTCATCCCGGTAACAAGGCCGGGTGTGGCAAAGCCAGCGGGGAAGGAGGCCGCGCCGCAACCCGGGGTTGCTGCGTTCGGCGCCACGCCCAGGATGCAGCTCGGGTTCTTCCTGAAGTCAATCTCCAGCGTCGGGTTGAACTCAAAGAATCCGCCCATCTTCGGGTTCCAGATGTAATCAAATCCGGTCTTGAAGGTGTGGCGGCCAATGTTTTTCGTCACGTCGTCCTTAAACTGGAACTTGGTCTGGAACGACTGTTGCGGCACGTTGGTGTTGGTGCCGAACTGCGCGTCAGGGAACGTGACCAGCGGCTTGCGGATCGTGCTGTCAATCAGGTTGTTCCAGTACGAGAAGCCCACCGTAGCCTGGTTGACCAGCGTTGGAGAAAGCGAAGAAGCCAGGGTCAAGTTCGCCAGCTGCATGTGATTGACGGTGAAGTTGCCTTCCGTCAAGTCAAATGTGCCGTTGCTCTGGTCGTTCAGGCTGTTGTTGGCCTGCGTGGAAACCGACAAGTAAGCGCTGTGCTTGCTGTTGATGGTGTAGTCCAGCTTGCCGTTCACGCGATTCTCAAAGAACGGCGTCGGGATGATCGATGCCACCTGCGCTCCCAGTCCCGTCACCAGGTTGAGCTGGGTTAGGGCCGTCGGGGTCTCAGCGAGTGAAGTATGTTCGCGCTGGCGCTCAAAGGCGAAGAAGACAAATAGCTTGTCTTTCTTCAACGGTCCGCCAACCGATCCACCAAACCACTGGCGTGAATACGGCGGATTGCCAGTGTCATAGCCCTTGGGAGTATTAGGGTTGGCCAGCTTCTGGTCTGCATTCAACCCTTGTGCGCGGAAAAATCCAAATGCCGAACCATGGAAAGCGTTCGATCCGGACTTGGTAATCACGTTGATGGCTGCGCCTTCTGAGCGGCCGTTCACCGCGGAGAAGCGCTGCGTGGAAATCGCGAATTCCTGCACGGCTTCCGCGGGAAGCTGCATCACAGGTCCGCCCACCGTGTTGTCTTTGTTGTCAATGCCGTTGACGGTGACATTGACGTTGCGTCCGCCTTGTCCGTTGACAGACAAGATCGAGTAGCGGTTCTTGGTCGGATCGTAAGAGTCCGCCGCTTTCACTCCGGGCGAGAGATACGCCAGGTCGGCGATATCGCGGCCGATCAGCGGCAGCTCCGTTACCTGCTCCGGCGTGATGTTGGTGCTGACGTCAGTCTTTGTCTGGTCCACCAGCGGAGCGGTCGCGGTTACTTCCACCGTCTCACTGGCTCCGCCCGGAACCAGCGTGAAGTTCTGGGTGGCCGTTCTGCCCACCAGGACTTCCACGTCCTTGGCTTCCGCCGCCGAGAACCCGGCTGCTTTGACCTTGATGGTGTAGACGCCCGCCGGTAACACGTCAAACCGGTATTCGCCGATATCATTTGCTTTGCTGGTGCGCACTGCGCCGGTTTCTTTGCTGGTCAGTGTGACCTCTGCTTTGGTGATGACGGCCTGTGATTTGTCCGTAATTGTGCCCTGCAGGCTGGCGCTTGCCGTGGCCTGGCCCCACATACTGGCACAACTCAGAATCAACAGACAGCCCATGGCCGCCAGCGTTAACCACCGCTGCGTGCGTTTGCTCTCTTCTCTCCTCATGGTCCCTCCTTAAAGAATGTGTGCTGAATTGACACGTATAGCGTGCATGCTGCTCACGTGCTTTTTTCGTAACCTGAGAATTTGGGCTTCGTGCAAAATCTGGACGATTTTAAGCTCAAATATTCAGAAGGTTGCTTCTGAAAAGAGTCAGGAGGAATGGACAGGTGAACTGGAGCGTCAGCCAGCCCTTGTAGCAGTATCCCCAACTCAATAACTAAGCATCCCGGAACAGCCGGTTACCGTCTTGGCTGTTCTGTGGTGTTGGCGAAAAATTCTACAGTATGGGTCGGTTTAGTCAAAGGGTTTGTTGCGGATTCCGGAATCGCTTTATTTTATCTGCTGCAATCGCCAATTACTGTGAGTATTGCGACGGCAAACATGATGATAATATTGCTATTGTTAAGTCTATTTGAAAATCGTTTTTCGCGAAAAGAACTCAGCTCCGCGGACTCAATCAATCCGAACGGGCCGCGCAAATTGACGACTGAATACCAATTCATTTCTGGCTGCTGAGCCAATGCCCAGTGGTCGCCGGTCGCAGTACTCGAAAACTAGCCGCACACAGGGTATGATTTCATTACATGTCTAACAGCATTCCCAGCCCGGACAAGCACGGCCCGCAGGAGCACGGGTTTCAAACCGACGACCCGCGGCTTGCTCCCATCGCCGAAAAAGTTCTAGCTCGCCAGCGCCTCAGTCTGGACGACGCCGTCACGCTCTACCGCTCGGCTGACATTCTGGCCATCGGCTGGCTGGCCAACCATGTGCGCGAACGCCTGCACGGCAACGTGACGTATTTCAACGTCAACCGCCACATCAACCCGACCAACGTTTGTGTAGCTGCCTGCCGGCTCTGTGCCTTCGGCCGAAAAAAGGACTCGCCCGGGGCGTACACCATGGCGCTGGAAGAGGCGTATGAGACGGCCGCATCCGGCTATTCGGAAGCGGTCACGGAGTTCCACATTGTTGGCGGGCTGCATCCTGACCTGCCGTTCCAGTATTACCTGGACCTGATCTCCGGCCTGAAATCCCGCTTCCCCCCAGTGCATTTGAAGGCCCTCACCATGGTGGAGATTGCGTTTCTGGCCAAGCGCGCCAAGCTCTCGATTGAAGAAACTTTGATTAAACTCAAAGCGGCAGGACTCGACTCACTCCCCGGCGGCGGAGCAGAAATTTTCAACGAGCGCGTGCGCCGCGTGATCTGCGACCACAAAATTGACGGCGACCAATGGCTGGACACCGCGCGCACCGCGCACCGCGTCGGACTGAAATCCAACGCCACCATGCTCTACGGCCACATCGAAAACGGCGAAGACCGCGCCGACCATTTGGTCCGCCTGCGCACGCTGCAGGACGAGACCCACGGCTTCCAGACTTTTATCCCGCTGGCGTTCCATCCGGCGAACACGCCGCTGCAGCACCTGTTCACCACCACGGGCATGCTGGACCTGAAGCAGATCGCCATTAGCCGCCTGGTGCTGGACAACTTCCCGCACATCAAAGCCTACTGGCAGATGCTGGGCCCCAAGATCGCGCAGATCTCGT
>JBGPLR010000435.1:0-3560 GCA_041486545.1 Terriglobia bacterium | reverse complement strand
GGGCAAGGCCGTCTTGGGAACGAAGTCGTCATCCTTCTTAGCCAGCAGGAAATTGGAGAGCAGCGCGATTTGCTTATCGTCAAAGCGGTAATGCGGCATGCGGGTGCCGGGTTCGAAGTCCGCGGGGTTGTTGAGCCAGCGGCTCAGCCAGTCGGGATTGACCTTGCTGCCCACGCGCGTGAGTTCCGGTCCCAGCGTTCCGCCCACGAGATTACCCGCGGCGTTTTGTACCGCGTGGCAGGAAGAGCAGAACGAAGCGCCGTAGAGCGAAGCTGCTTCCGTAGCGGCTTCCGGCTTCACCGCCGGCGGTGCCTTCTTCACGCCCGCAACTGGTGAAGGTTTGCTCTGCGAGATCAGAAAGGCGGAGATGTCAGCGGCGTCAGCGTCGCTGAGTTGGAAGTTAGGCATCGTGGCCTGGGCCGCATAAGCTTGCGGGTTTTTGACCCAGGCGTAAATCCACTCGCGACTCGTTTTCTCCGCAATGTGGGTTAGTGACGGCGGCTCGTCAGTTGGCTTCAATTGGTTGCCGTCCGGCTGAGTCACGTTGTGGCAATGCACACAGCCCATGCTGGAAAGCAGCTTGCGTCCTTCGTTCAGGCGCGGCGTTCCTTCCAGATCCCCCAGGTGACATTGCCCGCATCCAGATTCCAGGTAGCGGGCGGGAAGCAAAGGTTGCTCCCAGGCTTCTGTGGCGTAGTGGGCTTCTTCCACCGACGTGGCCGCGCCTTGTCCGCGATGGCAAAGCGTGCAGCCAAATTCGTTGAGATCGTGTGGCACGGCGGGATGCTTGCGGAAGGGCTGTCCCAAAGGCCCAACCAGAGCGCCGTTCAGGTTGACATGGCAGGTCTCGCAGCGGTCCACCACGCCCAGTTTGGCGATCCACGTCTGGTGGATTCCGCTCTGGAAGCTCCGCACCAGAGTGCCGCTTTGTCTTTCCGCGGCGATCTTCAAGTAAGAATGCTGATAACCGCGCCAGTCACTGAAATAATTCTTGCTGGGCGCAATGGCCAGCGAGATCAGCAGCAGCGCGCTGATCACGCCAAAGGCCATGAGTTCACGCAGTAGAGGCCGGCTGCGCAGCGGAACGGGCTTGTTGTCATCGTTCACAGGGGCTTCTCCATCCTCTTTCTCGGCTTGTGTACGCCATCATGCTGCATTGCAAATTCCCTCTTCATATTCATAATTGCCAGGGCCATACCCACGACCATCCGGGACCGCGGAAGAATGTTCCCACGGCGGTGAGCACAATCAGTTCCACCAGGAACCAGGTCATGATCCAGAAGTAGAGCGGACGCAAGAACAACCAGCGTTGAAACGGGCTGGGCGACTCCGCGGAGTATGTTGACGAAAGCAACAGCGCGCCTCCAACCAGCACCGTGGGAACCATGGGGACAATCATGTCCAGCACGCGGTCCGCCATGGGTACGACTTCTGACGGGTAAACGATCTGCTTCAAGTCGAACAGCAGGAAGATGAGTACGGCAAATCCCCACACTGCGCCGATGATTTTGCCGCGGTTGGCTTTGTTGGTCCAGATGCTCTGGCCTTCAATGTTGATATTGAAATAGGGAATCACGATCAGCGCGCCTACGACGATGCCGGGAATCAACACGCCGGCGACAAAAGGTGGAAAGTAGTGCAGCAGTTCCTGCAGTCCCAGAAAATACCAGGGCGCTTTGGCTGGATTCGGCGTGTGCATGGGGTCGGCAATGCCTTCCAGCGGAGCGTTCCATACCAGTGACACCCACACCAGCACCAGGAATGCAACTTCCAGCGCCACCAGGAAACGGGCCAGCGCTGTAGGGTGGGTCATCACGCGGTCATCGTCCTGCGCCCGGACGTGCGGGGAAGTGCGCCGCAGAATGAAGGCCACGCGGCGCGGGTTCTTGCGCACGTCAGACTGAATTTCCGCTTGCAGCTTGGGCGTGTCGCTCATGATTTTGTCTCCGGGACGTACAGGCCGCCGTCCTTGCGGATGCGCCAGAAGTGCACAGCCACCAGCAAAAGGGCCGCCAGCGGCAGGATCACGCAGTGCAACACATAAAACCGCAGCAGAGCGTTGGCGTTCACTTCATTGCCACCCAGCATGAGGAAGCGTATGTGTTTTCCCATGACCGGCACGGCCTTGGCGATGTTGGAGCCCACCGTCACAGCCCAGTATGCGAGCTGGTCCCAGGGGAGCAGATATCCGGTATAGCTAAGAAGCAACGTGGCCAACAGCAGAAAGATGCCGATCACCCAGTTGAACTGGCGCGGTGGACGGTACGCTCCGCGATAGAAAACTTTGAACATGTGGGCGAAGACCAGAAAGACCATGGCGTGCGCGGCCCAGCGATGCAGGTTGCGCAGAAAAACGCCGGACGCCACCACGAATTGCAGGTCCTTCATGTCGTTGTAAGCCTCCGGCACTGACGGGTGGTAATAAAACATCAGCAGGATGCCGGTCGCGATCAGCACAAGAAACGTGCTCAGCGTAAGCGCGCCCAGGTACCACGTGGGGCTGAACTCCAAAGCGCGCGAGCGGATCTTGACCGAGAAGAGATGCAGGAACACGTTCTGCTGAACGGCCTGCGAGCGGTGCAGGTTGCTGGAGCCGGCGCCGCTGCGGAAGATGGTGCGCCAGACTTCAGAGTTCCTGATGCGTTCAAATTCAGCTTTGATTAATGTGGCCATGGTTATACTTTTACAAACTCCTCGGCTTTCAGGGTGGTGGAGCGGTCAACCATGAGGAAGCCGTCTTCGGCCAGCCAGACTTTCAGGCGGGGAAGCGGCTGCGGCGCGGGTCCGGCGACCTTGATACCCTCGCGATTGAAGCGGCTGCCGTGGCACGGACACGCGATGACGTCCAGTTCAGGCTTCCATGCGGTAAGGCAACCCAGGTGCGTGCAGACAGCGCTGAGAGCGTAAAAGCCCTTTGCGCTGTTGATGAGATAAATGCCGCTCGCCGGATCGAGAGTAACGCTGCCAGCAGGGAACTGGTCAGGCTTGCCGGCTTTCACGATGGGCGGCGCTTCAAACAGCACGTTGGGTGAGAAGTATTCGTAGGTGAACAAGCCGGTGCCCGCTCCCGCGACAAGCAGAGATCCAACGCCTAACTTTGTAAGGAAGTCCCGCCGGCTGGCGTCTTTCGCATCTTCAGAGGATGGGGCGTCGTGGGGCGCGACGCCGGGCGTTTGGTCTTTGGGGTCACTCATGATTTGCTCCTCAAGTCGAAAGACTGAATGGGAATCAGTCCGGTGCTTTCGGCGGACTTGAAATGGAAAGCCTCCATCGTGATTTCCTTCACCGGACAGCGCATGGCGCACAAGCCGCAGCGAATGCAGCGGGTTTCGTCTTTTACCATGACGGCGCCGACCATCGGCCCCGCGGACAGTTCCTGCGGGGTTACGCCGCGCAACTCGACGTCATACGCCCGCTCGTTCTGCCCGAGATAGGCCAACACAGGTTCAGGAATTTCTAATTGCTCCAGGGGGACGAGTTCAAGGCACTGCTCGGGACAAACGTCCACGCATCCGCCGCACAGAATGCATTCGCTTCCATCAACCTCAGTGCCTTCAAAG
>JBGPLR010000434.1:0-3562 GCA_041486545.1 Terriglobia bacterium | reverse complement strand
CTGATCGATCACAAACAGGCTACGTTGAATGTAATTCTCTCCCGGATTCCAGACATCAGCACCTTCGCCCAACTAGGGGAACTGATCGGCTACTCCCATGAGTGGGTACGGCAACGGCTGGTACAGGCTCCAGAAAAGCTGTACAAGAATGGAAAGCGGTATAAGGTGCCCAAAGGCGTACCGGAAGAATTCGTCCGGTCTGTGTTCGGTTGATTCCGTAACGCCGTGACCTTGGCCATCATTCTTGCGTTGGCGTCCCGGCTCACCTCCTCAGCCAGCTTCTGGGTTTCCTTGATCCAATTCCCGTACTGCTGGAGCGTCACAGCGACCGATTCATGACCCAGCCACTTGGAGATCAATCTCACGTCCGTGCCCACGTTGATGTGCTGGATTGCAAACGTGTGCCTCCCGGCTCCCGTCTTCAGAGAGCCTCGGTGGTGCCCTGATCCACTTCCCCTAGTGTTCCAGCGTCACAGCCACGGATTCGTGACCGAGCCACTTCGAGATCAGTTTCACGTCCGTGCCCACGTTGATGTGCTGGATTGCGAAAGTGTGTCGAAGGCAATGGGGACTAAAGGCGTGGGTGAACGGCTTGTCTTTTTGCGCGCGTTCAGCCAGGGTGTCTACCCGCCCTCGCAATGCCCCGTACGTGCACGTGAAGAAACTCTTCTGGCCGTCCTTCATGTGTCCAGGCAAGGCATTCAGCATTTCAACCACATGGTCTGGTAGGGGACTGACGCACCGCCTCTTCGTCTTTTTCTGAATGAAGTCTGCGTTCCACCCGTTACCCGTCTCGTTGCGGACGATTTCCGAATCACTGAATTTGTGTGCGTCTGAAATTCGCATCCCGGTCCAGCGCATCAATTCCGTAACGACGCGAGTTTCCCGGTTCTGCTGCGCCGTCAGATCCGCCGAATCTGGAGCAGCCATCATCTGCTCATACTCTTCCAACTCCAAGCCGTATCGCTCTTCTTCTTTGGCCGTCTTCTGATTCTTGAACTTGATCTTCTCGGCTCCGCTCTTGGCCATCCACTCGTTCTCCACGCGCTCACGCAGGATCGTGCGGAACCGTTCCAACTCGGTTCTACGCGTCGTCATGGCCAGCAACTCGCCGGTGTGGCGCCGCAGTTGCCGCCACGATTCGGTGAACTGGCTGCACACGTCCTTGTTCTCAAAATCTCGAATGTAGACGATTCCCTTCTCGTCGCAGAACGGGATGAGGCGCTGGTGAATCAGCGAGGCGTAGTGGTCGTACGTGTTCTGTTCGATGGGATTCAGCGATCCATCTTTTCGGGACTGGAGGTATCGTTCCGCAGCGTACCGCACCGTGATCGCGCTGTTGTCGAATTGCCTGATGGCGGATTCGATGGAGGGAAGCGAACCATGCTCGTACAAGCGGGCGACCTGCTGTTCGGCGGCGGTCCAATCGCTCGTATCGAGAGAGGCGAAAATGCGTTTTCCCCTCTGTTTTCCCTTAACGACCTTGATCTCTTTGGCGAGATAGCCACGGCACCAGATGGGGCACTGGCAGGTATCGACCTTTTGGTCCTTCTTGGTGACGGGCCGGTACGTGTCCGGTTTGTTTTTCAGGCCGGGGTAGCGGGTACAATAGCTGGCGTGGCGGCGGTAGATTTTGAGATCGTGTAATGCGCCACGATCTTTTCCCCTGACATTCTCACGGTCTTTTCGAGCGGGTTTCTCAGAATCGCGTGGCCGGCGGGGGGTCTCCTTTGGCAAGCAGGGGCTTCCAGGTGGGATAGGATACTCGACTGTATAGGCACGACCGGTATCCCAGTCAGTAAAAGGCGGAAAGAGGAACGCCCGGCAAAGGCGGCCGGGCGATCTTCGCGTTTGATAGCCCAAGGCCTCCGCTCGGAAGCTTCACCAAAGAAATGGGGCGTTTAAAACCAAGGCCCGGCGGGCGAAGGGCAAGCGCGGGTGGTGGAGGCAACCAGAACCATTACGGACCTTACAGACCCTCCGGCACGGCATAAGCCGGGCCGGAGGGCATATAGCCGATTTCTTCGGAGCCAGCTCCGTCGCATCGGCCTTGGGCATCCGCTCGGGCCGACCCCTTGCGGATCTCGATGCCAGCAAACCGGAACTACAGCGGCAGACAATAATGTCCGTCGGACTGCACGATCGAACCTTGTTGGCAGGCTGCCGTGATGGCCAACTGTGCGGTGCGCTTGGAACACGGCACGTGCGTTCCGCATTCCGTGAGGGTCATGATTTGCTGGCGAAGTTGGGTATAGCGGGCCTGCGCTCCCAGATCCGTCAATGCCTGGCACACATCGGCCGGTTCCACCTTGCGTCGATCGGCAGCCAACGCCGCCGCCGGCGTCCCGGCAGCGGAGAACCACAGTGCGGAGGAATCGAGTTGGAGCAGGCGTGGCGGCTGCGGGGCCGCATAACGAAACTGGAAACGGAGCTCGACGGTGTTGAACTGGGGCGAAGGCCTGGTGAGCGGGAGATAACTGTCGCCCACGGCATGCAGGGCGCTGGAGCCGCGGAAGGCGCTGCCGATTTCGTATCGCCCGATGGATTTGCGCACGTGGTGGACCACGATCAACGCGGCGCGGGAAGCCTCGCGCAAGCGCAACAGGCTCTGGCACAAAGCAGCCATGGCGCGGGTGTCGTTTTCATCCTGATCGTGGGTGGAATACAGCGGGTCCAGGATAATAATCTCCGCGGCGGCCGCCTGCGCGGCCGTGAGGAAGTGTTGTAGCCCCTGCGGCGCACTGAGCAGATGGCCGGTAGCGCGGGTATCAATGAAAAGGTTTTGATCCGCAGCCGAACCCAGCACACGCCGCATGGTGGCCAGGCGGCTGACAAACTGCGGGATGGGCAATTCCAACTGGCAGACCAACACGCGGTGCGCAGCCGGTACCGGAAAGCCCAGCCGGTCGGAGCCGGCCGCCAGCGAAAGGGCCAGGTTGGCGACCAGCAGCGATTTGCCGACTTTGGGTTCTCCGCCCACAAACAGGATGCCCTGGGCGGGCAACAGGCCGGGTTCCACCAGGCAAGGTGGCGGAGAGGGCGGCTGTCGTTCCAGAAGCTGAGCCAGCGAGAGTACCGTGGCGGCCGGAGAGGGAGTCATAGCAGCGCCTCGCTGGTGGCGTCCAACAGGATCGCTTCATCCACCACGGAGGCCTTGCGTGTCGCCGCCAGCCGGAGGGCGGTCATCACCAGTTTGTTGACCTTGCGTAAGATGCCTTTGGTGGCTTGGTAGAGTGCCTGACGTGCGGTCTCGTCCAACAGCGGCTGGGTGACACCGGCGGCTTTGAGTTGATGGGTGAGATAGGCGTCCAGTTCCTCGCGCGAGAGTCCGTCCAGGTGATACTGCACGGCAATGCGCTGTCGCAAGGGTTCGTGCATCTGCAGCGACAGGGTACGGCGCAGCAGCGGCTCGCCCACCAGCAATAACGTCAGGTAGTGCGACGAATCCATGTCGAAGTTCAGCGACAGGGGCAACTGTTCGAGGGCGGGATGGCGCAGCAGTTGGGCTTCGTCGCAGATGAGAATAGGGTGCTGCTTTTTGCTCTGGTTGAGATGCACGATG
>JBGPLR010000433.1:0-3565 GCA_041486545.1 Terriglobia bacterium | reverse complement strand
CCGTCCTGGAGCCGCTTTCGCACGCCCATCACGATGATCTGGTCGAGGCGGTGCAAGACGGCGAGTTGTGGAAGCTGTGGTACACCGTCGTCCCTCCACCGGACAAGATGCGAGCGGAGATTGACCGGCGCCTGGACCTTCAAGCCAGGGGAACCATGCTTCCCTTTGCCGTCCGCGACATGCGCACGGGCAAAATCGCCGGCATGACCACTTACATGAATATTGACGCGCCCAACCGCCGCGTGGAGATCGGCTCCACCTGGTACCGCAAGAGCGTGCAGCGCACAGCGCTAAACACAGACTGCAAACTGCTTCTGCTCACGCACGCCTTCGAGTCCCTGGGATGCATTTGCGTGGAATTGCGCACGCATTTCTTTAACCACCAAAGCCGGCGGGCCATTGAGCGGCTGGGCGCGAAGCTGGACGGCGTCTTGCGCAGCAACCAGATCCTGCCCGGCGGGACCGTCCGCGACTCCTGCGTCTACAGCATCATCGCCGGCGAATGGCCCACGGTGAAGGCGCATCTTACGTGGAAACTCACTTAAGCGGCACTTGACGTTGATGCGAATTCATCCCGCGCTGAGCGGCCGGCGTCACAATCTGTTCTTGCCGGCTTTCTTGGCCTTCGCCCAACGTGCTTTCGCAGCCAGCGACAGCCTCTTCTTTGCCGCAGCGCTCATTTTGCGTCGCTTACCTGGCGCGGCTGACGACGCTTTGCCGGTGCGGCTTCCCCGCAGGGCCTCGATGGCCGCAACCACGCGGTCCCGCTGTTCTGTCAGTCTTTCAACGAAGCTAGTTGTATTCATAGATTGGAATTATAAGCGGTGATGGCCGATTCCCCTCTACGCAAGCCATGCTTACTGGCGATTCGCCGGGGAATTGGAGTGAATCCTATTCCTTGCTGCCGGGAGGGAGCCGAAAACGAATCGAGGAAAGTGCCACGTGTCCTATTTAGGACACTGCTCGCATCCCCGCGTGCTTTGTTTCTCACACGCTGCGGTGACCTGTGTCACAGCCCACACAGAGTGCGGTTGTTACGTTAGTGTGTGGGTCGATGTGGGTCTGGTCCAGAGGTTGGAAAGCTAAAAACCGACACCGCCACCCATGCCAACCCGCGCACGCGCTTTCCTGCTTGCCAGTATGGCGCGCCTGAAGTGACCGCTTTTCTGCGTCGTATGTGACGCTCCGAACCTCCGCAGCGGCAAGGCCGCGAAGATTCAGAAGAAGGAGGAAGCCATGAAATTCACAAAGGCTTTGTTCATCGTATTCAGTATTCTTGCTCTCTGTCTGTTCCTACTGCCCCAAGCAAACGCGGATGACTGGAACAAGAGGACCATAGTTACCTTCAGCCAGCCGATCGAGGTACCGGGCGTGGGCGCCCAGATCCTGCCGGCCGGTACGTACGTCTTCAAGCTGTTGGACTCGCAATCGAACCGGAACATCGTCCAGATCTTCAATGAAGACGAAACCCAGGTGTTGACAACCATTCTGGCCATCCCTAATTACCGCTTGCATGCGACCGATGAAACCGTCCTCACGTTCCGCGAGAGGGCGACCGGCACGCCGCAAGCGATCCGCGCCTGGTTCTATCCAGGGCGGACCTGGGGACAGGAATTTGTGTATCCCAAAGCCAGGGCCATTGAACTGGCGAAGATTACACAGGAACCCGTTCTGGAGACACCCACCGAGTTAGCCAACGCGCCGCTTGAGACCTTCAAGACCGCCCCGGTTGAGACCGTTCAACCCAGCGGAGAAGTCGTACAAGTGCCAGAAGAAGCCAAGGTTGCAGAGCCTGCGGCCCTGCCGCACACCGCCAGCCCGCTGCCTTTCATCGGACTGGTTGGACTGCTGACGCTAAGCGCCGGCTTTGCGGTTTCAATGTTCCGCAAGCGAGTTGCTTAAGGCAAGTACTCTAGTCCCCTCCTGGATGGTTTGCAGGGAGCGGGGTGGTACGCAAGTACCACCTCGCTTTTCCGGCACCCGAGCATGTGCGAGCTGACTTCTCCGGCCGCCTCAGGAGAATTCAGGCAAAGGCTTCAACCTATGAAAAAGCCTTCTTCATCGAAACCACTTCTGCCAGTCGAGACCAGGCTGAGCGTTTCAGATTGTGCAACACGTATCATGGTGGGACGTCACCCCGCCATGCGAATTCTAACGGTACTTTTTGTTCTGATCACGCTGCCAGGTATCACCCGGCCTCAAGCATCCTCCGCGTCCCAAAACCGCCCGGGCCAGGAACCAATATTTAGATTGGAGACCGATTTGGTGGTCTTGCACGCGACAGTGCAGAACCAGCGAGGCGTTCTGGTCTCCGGGTTGGAGAAAAGTGACTTCCAGGTTTACGAAGATGGCGTGCTTCAACAAATCAAACATTTCAGCCATGACGATGTCCCGGTCACCGTGGGCCTGGTGATTGACAACAGCGGGAGCATGCGGCCCAAGCGCTCTCACGTGATTGCCGCGGCCTTGGCGTTTGCCCGTTCCAGCAACCCGCTGGACCAGATGTTTGTGGTCAACTTCAATGAGCGGGTTTCGTTTGGCCTCCCCGACGCCGTTCCGTTTACTGACCAGGTGTCCCAGTTGGAGCTTGCTCTGGCCAAATTTTCCGCAAATGGTGAAACGGCGCTGTATGACGCCGTGGCTGTCGCGCTGGACCACCTGAACAAGGGCAATCGCGACAAGAAAGTGCTGGTGGTCATCAGCGATGGAGGCGACAACGCCAGCAGGCACAACCTGGCGAAGGTGATCGCCATGGCGCGGCAGCCCGGCGCCATCATCTATACCATCGGCCTCTTTGATGAGACCGATGAAGACCGCAATCCCAAAGTGCTCAAACAGCTCGCCCATGAAACGGGCGGCGAGACGTTTTTGCCGGAGTCCATCAAGCAAGTGGTCCCCATTTGTGAGCGAATCGCCCGCGACATTCGCAACCAATACACCATCGCCTACGCCCCTGCCAACAAAAGCCAGGACGGAGCCTACCGCGCCATTGAGGTAAGGGCCGCTGCGCATGGCCATGGGGCTTTGCAGGTCCGCACGCGCGCTGGATATTACGCACGCAAGGCGCAGCCGTTGCCGCCGGAGAAAGTCGGACGGCCATGAAGCCCGGCGCCCGCCCGCAGATGCTGCACCTCAAAGATCGGCCACGTAGGACACCAGCGCAGCGATGGCTCGATTGGAGTCAATATTTCTTGTTCGTCGTCGCTATCCTTACGCTCGGTTACGTCGGCTTTACACTGCTCGACGCGAAACTCTACCAGGCCGGCCAGGACCGGCAATTTCAACAAGCGAAGAACTCGGCGCCCACGATACCTGACAGTGACCTTCACTCCGAGTCTCCGGCTGCAGTTGAACCACTCCCCGCAAGTCCTGCCACCACGGCAACCGCCCTCCGCGGACCCTATGCCGTGGGACGCATTGAGATCCAGAGAATTGGCCTGGCCGCCATGATCATGGAAGGCACTGACGAACGGACCTTGCGGCGGGCCGTCGGGCATTTTCCCGGCACCGCGCTCCCCGGACAGCGCGGCAACGTGGCCATTGCCGGACATCGCGACACTTTCTT